>JASKLO010000025.1 GCA_030153605.1 Thermosipho sp. (in: thermotogales) | reverse complement strand
CCCTTTCTTTGCCAATGAAAAACACCCCCTAGATAGTTATATTTTATCACTTCCGGGGGTGTTTTTTATTTCGTTCCTTTTCTTGGGTTCAGTCCACTTCCGGGGGTGTTTTTTATTTCGTTCCTTTTCTTGGGTTCAGTCCATTAGTTGTTAATTGTGGAAAGGGGGGTTATTAGTTAGAAAATATTTACTCAAAGAAAGCATTTAAAATTTTATTTTCAATAATTCTATTTTCATCAAAATCGTCTAATTGCAGATACCATGCCATAGTTTCAATTGCTGCTTTTAAAGGAATCATACCTATAATTTCTGAATTAATAACCTGGACGCCATAACGAGCTGCTTCACGTTTAATAGTTTCAAATACTCTAAAAATAGGGCTTTTCTTATAATTTGTCAAATTCATTGAAACTTGAACCATTCCTTTTTCCTTTAGTTCTATACCAATAGCTTTTACATAGCGAAAACCACCACTAATATGTCTTACAGCTTTTGCAATTTTATTAGCAATTTCAACATTTGTTGTACCTAGATTAACATTAAAAGCTATTAAATATTCTCTTGCACCAACCGCTACAACTCCAGCGGTGGGATGAACTTTGTCAGGACCAAAATCAGGTTTCCATTCTGGTTTCTTTATTTTTTCGAAAAATCCTTCAAATTCACCTTTTCTAATATTTGCAAGATTTTCTCTTTCAGGAGAAGTGGCAGATTTTTCATAAAGATAAACAGGAATATTTAATTCATCTCCAATTCTTTTTCCAACTCTTTTTGAAATTTCTATACATTCTTTCATATCTATATTCATTACAGGGACAAATGGAATAACATCAACTGCTCCCATTCTCGGATGTTCTCCTTTGTGATCTCTTAAATCAATTAATTCAACAGCTTTTTTGGCCATATCAAAAACAGCATTTTCAATTTCTTCAGGTTCACCAACAAGTGTAACAACAGATCTGTTATGGTCGAAATCCATTGACCAATCAAGTATTTTTACGCGATTATATTTTTCAGCTTCTAGTAGTATTTCTTTAACTACATTTTCTCTTCTTCCTTCACTAAAATTAGGAACGCTTTCAACTAATTTCATTTTATCCCTCCTAATTTATTTACATATTCGATGATTCTATTTGATATTCCAGGGTTTGTGAAAATAAAATTTCCTTTTATTAGCGGATTTGATTTATTACCTGAAAAATCTAAAATTTCACCGCCTGCTTCTTTTACAACAATAAAAGCTGCTGCTATATCCCAGGGATTTGCATTTTTAGATATGAAGAAATCGAATTTTCCAGCCCCAACATAACATGCCGAAATTGCTGCGCTGCCTAAAATTCTAATTCTCCTTACTTTGTCTTCAATAAGTGAAATAAACTTACCTGTAAAATTTGTTGAAAAGCTTATACTTCCAACAGTTTCTTCTAATTTAGATTTTGGTTCTAATTTCAATTTTTCACTATTTAAATAAGAACCTTCATTTTTTATTCCTACAAAAAGTTCATTCAATGGAGGAGAGTATACTACCCCAAAAATAGGTCTTTCTTTTTCAAAATAAGCAATTGAAATAGCAAAGTTAGGAAGACCATGTATGTAATTTATTGTGCCATCTATCGGATCAATAATCCATAAATTATTTGCATTTTCAAAAACACCTTCTTCAGCCAAAATACCATCATTAGGAAAACGTTTTTTAATACTTTCAATAATTATCTTTTGTGAGTATTTGTCATGTTTAGTAACAAGATCTGAGAAACTTGACTTTTGCTCTATTTCTTTGATATTTCCCCAATGTTGCATTAAATAATATCCGACTTTTCTAACAATTTTAATTGCCAGATCTAATTTATTCATTTATTTCTCTTCCTTTCATTAAAAATTCTAAAATCTTCCTAGCAAAAGGGGCAGCTTTTTCAGAACCACCCCCACCATTTTCAAACATAACTATTATTGCGTATTTTGGATTTTGGGCCGGAGCAAAACCTGCAAACCAAGAATGTGGTAACTTTCCTTTACCTACTTCAGCAGTTCCAGTTTTACCAGCAACTTCAATTTCGAAATCTTTGAAAGCCATGTAAGCTGTTCCTCTATCTTCTATATCTCCACCGACGGAAGTTACCTCTATTAAACCTTCTTTAATGGTATCCCAAATATTTTTATCAATATTGATGATGTTAGAATAATCTATTTTATCCTTTTTTAATACATGTGGAACAGGAGTTTTACCATTATTAGCAATAGTAACATAGAAATTTAAAAGTTCGATGGGTGTTAATAATATGTATCCTTGACCAATTCCTGTTATTATAGTATCACCCGGGTACCAAGGTTCATTTAATGTTTTTTCCTTCCAGTTTCTATCCGGAAAAAGTCCTTCAACTTCTGGAATATCAATTCCAGTTTTCTTATCTATTTTAAAAATTTCCGCTACACTTTTTATTTTATCAATACCAAGATTTAAAGCAAGATTATAAAAATAGACGTTACATGAGACACGAATAGCTTTAATTAGATTAGTTTCTCCATGGCCACTTAATAGCCAATCGTTGTATGTAGCAAGAATTTTTCCGGAATTGTTTGTATAATAAAACTTTCCTTCACAATTTACAATTGGTAGATCGTCAGAATAATTCAGTAAACCGGCTATTGCAATTAATGGTTTTATTGCAGACCCAGGTGAGTAAAGTCCCATTGTTGCTCTATTTAATAAAGGATTTTTTTTATCATTTAGGATTTTTCTCCATTCGTATGTGTCAAGTAAATTTATTGATTGCTCAATACCAGGATATGAAACTAAAGCCAAAATTTCACCATTAGTAACATCTTCAACTATTATCGAGCCTGGGTTGTCAATTTTTCTTAATTCTTCTGATATAAATTTTTGTAAGTTATAATCTATTGTCAAATAAATATCTTTACCATTTTCAGGAGGGACTTTTAGAATTTTCTGTTTTACTTTTCCTGATGGTGAAGTTATAACTAATTCACTACCGAATTTTCCTTTTAATATATCATCATAAGTTTTTTCAATTCCATATTTTCCTTCGTTATTAGAATTGACATAACCTACAACATGAAAAACATATGGAGCATAATTTCTAACTTCTTTATATTGTATGTCATATCCAATTTTTTCTAAAGATTTTGCTTGATCTTGAGAAAGCTCAACATTACCTGAGGTAATAAGTTGCTTTACTTGTTCAGAAGTTAAATATTTTTTAAGTTCATTAAAGTCATAATTTCTATTGTATCTAATAAAGGGAATATTTGTGCTCCAAGCGAGCTTTATTCCGTTTCTATCAAAAATAGTACCCCTTGTTCCTTGAACAAGTCTTGTTTTTTGCATTAAAGAGTCAATAAAAGTTCTATATTTTTGATATTCTAAAACTTGTATTTTAAATAAAGCAATAAGTAAAATAACAAACATTGAACTGAATATAAAAACTATAATTTTATTTCTCATAATTGCTCCTAAAAATCAAAGTTTTATTTAGTCTTTCTATTGTTTTTTGTTTGCCTAAAACTTTTATTGATTCAAATAATCCAGGTGTAACTAATTTTCCAAAAACAGCTCCTCTTATAGTTTGAAAAACTTTTTTTGTTCCTAAATTTAATTCTTCTGCTATTAAACGAAGATTTTTTTCAATTTCCTCTAAAGTAAAGTTATTGATTTTATTTAGCTTTTCAATTGCAGTTTTTAAAATGGTTTCTGCTTCTGGTTTTAAAAGAAACTTTTTAATATAATCTTCTTCATAGATAAAATCATCAAAAAAGAAAGGATATGAAATGTCGTATAATTGTTTTAATGTGTTAACTTTTTCTCTACAAATAGTTATTACTTCTTGAAAATAAGCGCGATTAACATTTGCTATTTTGAGTTTTACAAGTTTTAAATATTCTAGAAATTCTTTTTCAATTTTTTCTATAGGGCTAGTTCTTAAATGTTGTCCGTTAATCCATTCTAATTTTTTGTAATCAAAAACAACAGATTTATTCGAAATTTTTGAAGGGTCAAATTTTTTTATTTCATCAAAAACATTAAAAACTTCTTTTTCAACTGACCATCCTAGAATAGCTAAATAATTCAATAATGCATCTTTTAAAAAACCATTTTCTTGAAAATAAGTTACAGATGTCCCCCCATGTCTTTTGCTTAAAGGTGTTTTGTCTTCACCTAAAATTAGAGGAATGTGCATGAAAATGGGAGATTCCCATTTGAAAGCATCGTAAATTAAAATTTGCTTTGGTGTGTTTGATAAATGATCTTCACCTCTAAAAACATGAGTAATTTTCATTAGATGATCATCAACAACTACAGCAAAGTTATATGTGGGATATCCGTTAGATTTAATGATTATAAAATCATCAAAAAGTTTATTTTCAAATTCCATTTTACCTTTTAATAAGTCATCAAAATAAGTTTTACCTTCTTTTGGAACAATAAACTTTATAACAAATGAATAATCCTTGTTTTTAAAATTAGAAGGTTTTTCAAAACTTTTTTCAATTTCTTCATTGTTATTGTTATATATTGCATAATAAGCTTTTTTCTCAGATACCAATTTTTCAGCGTATTTTCTATAAATTTCTAATCTTTCACTTTGACGATATGGGCCAAAATCTCCTCCTACATCAGGACCTTCATCCCAAAGTAGACCAAGCCATTTTAAAGAATTTAAAATTATTTCTTCAAAATCTTTACTTGAACGCTCTGTATCAGTATCCTCGATTCGTATTAAAAACTTTCCATTATTTTTTTTCGCATATAACCAATTAAACAAAGCAGTTCTAGCTCCACCTACGTGTAAATATCCTGTAGGACTTGGAGCGAATCTCAATCTAACCAATTTTATCGACCTCCTGAATAAGGCTCAAGTAATAATCGCAGTTATAAGTGATTTTGGAACAACCTCGAAAAGTGAGTCTTTTGGTAAACTTCCAAAAAATTTAGTCTTATCAGCTAAAACGAAAAAAGGCTTTTCAAAATAGTTTGCCGTTATGGCTAGAAGTTTTGTACCAACTTTATTAACAATATCTCCATTTTCTAAAACTCCATCAGCACTAGTTAATACAAAATCAGAAATTTCTATATATTTATGTATTTCAAAGTCATTAATCAACTTGACATTATGGTTTAATTTTGACACCTTTTCAAATAATTCAAACCCTTCTCCTCCAGGCCTGGATTCTGGAATGTAAATATTCATTTTATGGGGAGTTTCTCTGAAGAATGAAAATAATGTCTGACTATTACTTATAGTTACTAGTGATGCCTCAAAATTAAGAAGTTTTAAAGCATTTTGTATTGTTTCATTTAATGAGTTATTCAATTCTTTTCTGACTTGATTAATTGGAAGTCCTTGTTCTAATTTTTTTTCAATCCATTTTATAACGCTCATATCAGGCTTTATAAATGCAAAATCTTTAATTAAAACTTTTGCAATTTCATAATCAAGTGTTTCAAATTTATCCAATATCCAATTTGCAATTTCAATGGATCCCTCTTTAATAAGATTTGCAAATTCATTAATTAAAGCCAATCTATCCATATTTTTCTTTCCTTTCTTTTAAATATAGTTCAGAAACTTGAGGAAGTGTATAATCATCAAACTTAAAATCATACTCTGAAGGTATTCTTTTAACTTTTATGTTTTTATTGCCATAACTAAAAAACCAACTTTCAAATTTTTTAGGATAAATGACTTTTTTGATTCCTAGCTTTTCTATTAACTTTCTAATAGCTTTAGCTTTTACTAAATCTCCGAACGATGGATGGTATGGGCCAGCAACAATTTGATTTTTTTGAGATTCAGGAACAAAATATCCTAATCTAATTATCTTTACTTTTTTTGCATATGCAAGGATTAATTGTTCAGAGCAAATATCAACAGCTTCTTCAATTTTTAAAGGCCTATATTTTCCTAAAATAAAATCTTTTTCGAGTTGTGTGTTTTTAAAAACAATTGTTGGATGGATTCTAAAAAATTTGACATTTAACTCAATAAGTTTTTTTAATGAATCAAAATCTTTTTCAAAAGAATCATTTGGCAATCCTATCATTAAATGGGCGGAAACTACAAAATTTTTACTTAAAAGTTCCTCTATCGCTTTTATATTATCTTTTACGGTATGACCACGTAAAGAAGCTTCTAAAACTTCATTATACATACTTTGAATTCCGAGTTCGACGGTTTTTACGTTATATTTTTCAAGTATGTTGATAACTTCTTCATTAATTTCATCAGGTCTTGTAGAAATTCTTATAGGAACATTAGGAAAATATTTTTTTACCAATTCAAGGTATTCTATTTGTTTTTCAACAGGTATTCCTGTAAAGGTTCCACCGTAAAATGCAACTTCTTCAGGATTATGATCTTTAAAATTTTCAAAAAGTAATTTCAAATCATAGAGAGAAGGTATTTTTTCACCCGTCATTTCAAATTGATTACAAAATTTGCATCTATATTTGCAACCAATATTAGGAAGAAAAATGGGTAAAATCACGAGAGTTGTTCCTTCACCACCTTACTTACCAATGAGCCATCTGCTCGACCCTTTAACTTTGACATAACTTCTTTCATTACTTTACCAAAATCCTTTGGAGTGGCATTCAGTTCATCGATTGTTTTTTTAACGATTTCTCTAATTTCTTCTTCAGAAAGCATTTTAGGAGCATATTCTTTAAGAATTTCTAATTCTTTTTCTTCTTCTAAAGCCAAATCTTCACGATTAGCATTTTTATAAGCCAAAATTGACTCCTGTCTTTTTTTCATTTCTTTAAGAATAAGTTTTCCAATTTCTTCATCAGTAGCGGAGCTCATTTTCTCTACTTCAAAATTTTTTATTGCAGAACTTAATAATCTGAGAACTCTAGTTTTTATTTCATTTCTTTCTTTCATGGCTTGTTTTAAATCTTCAAATATCTTTTCTTTTAGCATTTAATTACCTCCTTCCAAAATTTTCAAATAATTTAATTGCTGCTGAATGGTTAGCATTTTTGTTGTACCCACCTTCTTGTATAAATAAAATAGGAATATTAATATTTTTTAATTTTTCACCAATATATTTAAAAGAGTTTTCATCGAGATTAAAATACCCCATTGGATCATCTTGATGGGTATCGAAACCTAGCGAAACAATTAAAACTGATGGAGAAAATTTTAAAATGATTTCTAAAGCTTTATCAAAAACAATTTCATATTCTTTCCAAGTTATATTCCCTTTAAGTGGGAAATTAAAATTAGTTCCCAAAGCTTTTCCTTTTCCTACTTCATCTTCAAATCCGCTGATCCATGGAAAATATAATTCTGGAGTTCCATGAATTGAAATGTAAATAACATTAGGGTCTTCATAAAATATACTTTGAGTTCCATTGCCATGATGAAAGTCCAAATCTAAAATACATATTCTTTCTCTGATGATTGAAAAAATATATTTTGCAGCTAAAGCGGCATTGTTAAAAAAGCAATATCCACCTGCAAAATCACTTGAAGCATGATGACCAGGAGGTCTAGTAAGAACATAAACTGTTTTTCTATTTTTAAGAACTTCCTCAGCACCTGTTAAAGTGGCATAAAAGGCATTAATTGCTGCTTTATAAGTAAAAAATGTAAATGGTGTCCCAGAATCAAGAATTCTATCTTTTAAAAAAACTTCGGGTAAATATTCTCTATCTTTTGCATTTTCAGAAAGCTTTTTTAAATGTTCAACATACCATTTTGGATGAACTAAATATAAATAATTTAGAGGATATTCTTTTATTGGTAACTGTTCAAATTTTCCTTTCATATATTTAAATACTTTTTCCAATCTAGAAGGGATTTCTGGATTCTTAACTATTTTTCCATTGTCAATTTCTAGAGTTGGAATATAAAATTCATTCAATTGAGAAACAAATTTCATTTTATTCCTCCAACTCTTTAATCTTGTTGATTCTCCTTTCGTGTCTTCCACCTTCAAAAGAAGAATTTAAAAACGCATCGAAAATCCATGTTGCAAGTTCAAAACCAATTAATCTACCAGGTAAAACAAGAACATTAGCGTTATTGTGTTTTCTAGCAAGAGAAGCCATTTCTGGCATTAAGCACAAAGCGGCTCTAATCCCCTTTATTTTATTAGCAGCAATTGACATTCCAATTCCTGTGCCACAGATCAAAATGCCAAAATCTACTTCATTTTCAGATACCAATTTTCCGACTTTTGCAGCGAAATCTGGATAATCTACACTTTCAGGCCTATCGGTACCAACATCTATTACATCTATATTTTTCGAAGCGATATATTTCTTTAAATGCTCTTTTAATTCAAAACCAGCATGGTCTGAACCAATTGCAAATTTCAAATTTAACACCTCCTAGAATATTTATTCATAAATCCTTATAATTCCAACCAATTTTCCTATAACACGTACTTCAGTTGCATTACAAATAATTGGTTCAATATTTTTGTTTTCTGGAACTAAAGTTACTTTATCTCCTTTGTGAAAAAACCTTTTTAAAGTTATTTTATTTTGATAAACAACTGCAGCAATTTGGCCATTTGCAACTTTGTATTGACGTTTTAATATAACAAAATCTCCGTCTAAAATATGTGCGTCAATCATGCTATCTCCTTCTACTTTTAAAGCAAAGTAATCTCCAAAACCCTTTATCATCCTAATTGGAATTTCAATTTCTTCATCAATTACTTCAAACATTTCTATTCCTTGACCTGCTGCAATTTTACCTTTAACGGGAACGCTAATACTTTCAGGCCTTTTTGTTAATGTTATTGAACGTGATCTATTAGGGTTTCTTGTTATATATCCTTTTTTTTCAAGGGCTAAAACATGAATATGAGCTCCCCTAGGTGTAATTTTGAAATGTCGGGCAATATCTCTAATAGAGGGTGAGTATCCATTTTGTTGAATAAATGAAGTAATAAAATCTAAAACCTTTTTTTGTTTTTTAGTAAGATGTTGAATCATACATCAAACACCACCTTTGTGTATAAATAACCATTAGTTTTTTCAATTTTTAGTTTATGATAAGTCAGAGCTTTAAATTTTTCTCCTTCAAGTTCTTTGTAAGAGCAAAATTCTGTAATAAACACATCATCCTTTTTCAAAATTTTATTTGGAAAATAACCTAAATCAATTGCTGCAATCCAATCATTTACAATGTCAAATACTCCGTCTTCATCTTCGTTAATTTCATATTTTTGTAAGGATTTAATGGAACAGTTAATAATTTTAGGTTTATAGTTTTCTTTAATAATTTGTAAAATATCTTGTAAAAGTTCTTCGAAAGTATTAGCTTTTATTTCATAAGCTATATCAGAAGTATGGTTTATTTCTTTAAACATTATTCCTCACCCTTTATTATTGCGAAATCTGCTATTTCATCTCCTTCAGCAAGATTGACCAATTTTACGCCCTTTGTTACTCTACCTAAGACGTTAATTCCTGAAACATTTATTTTTAATGTCATACCGTTTTTAGTGAATATCATCATATCTTCATTTCCATTTACATATGAAACGCCTACTACTGTACCTGCTTTATTAATATCTGAAATATTTTTAATACCACTTCCAGCTCTTTTTTGAAGTCTGTATTGAGAAACTTCTGTTCTTTTTCCATATCCTAAGTTAGTAATTGTAAGTATATATCCTTCTTCACCAGTTAATAAAGCAGAACTTACAACGAAATCATCTTTATGTAATTTTATTCCAGTTACTCCCATGGCAGTTCTTCCCATGGTTCTTACTTCAGAAATCCTAAATCTAATACTCATACCATTTTTAGTTGCAATGAAAATTGTTTGATTGTCATCTTGAATTTTCAACACAGATACTAATAAATCATTTTCTTCAAAAGTAATAGCTCTCATACCTCTAGAGTTGATATTTTTAAATTCAGAAAGTTTTGTTCTTTTAACTTTACCAAATTTTGTAACAAAGAATAATTCACCTTCAAAGTTATCGACAGGAAGAAGTGTTAATATCTTTTCGTTTTCATCAATATTTAAATATCTTGCAATTTGTTTTCCTTTACTTGTTCTAGAATTCTTTTCGATTTCGTAATTGTTTAGTATATATACTTTTCCATATGATGTGAAAAACAAGGTTTTTCCATGAAGATGAGTATAAATTACTTCCATTATTGCATCATCATTCATTAACGAGCCACCTGTAACTCCCTTGCCACCTCTTTTTTGAGTTCTAAAATCATTTAAGTCCATCATTTTGAGATAGCCTTTTTTGGTTAAAGTTATTACTACATCTTTATCCGGAATTAATTGAAGTTGATCAAAATCAGTTGTTGCTTCTTCTTTTGATAAAATTATTGTTTTTCTTTCGTCACCATATTTAGATTTAATTTCAAGGAGCTCTTCGATAATTTTTTCGTAAACTTTTTCATCGTTTTCAATAAGTTCTTTTTCCATTTTCATTTTTTGTATCATATCTTCATATTCTTTTATTAAGTTTGACAATTCTAATTTGGTTAATTTTCCGAGTCTTAAATCAACTATCGCTTTAGCTTGTTCATTGGTGAAATCAAACATTTCAATTAATTCTTTAATAGCACTATTTTGATCTTCACTGCTTCTTATTACAGATATTATTGTGTCTATTGATCTTGATGCTTTTATAAGGCCTTCTAATATATGGGCGCGTTTTGAATATTGTTTGTAATAAAATTGTGCTCTTCTCCTCACAATTTCAAATCTATGCTCAACAAATGCCCACATTAAGTCTTTTAAGTTCATTAAAGATGGTCTTTTATCTTTATCTATAACCAACATTTGTGCGTGAAATGAAGTTTGAAGTTGAGTATGTTTATACAAATTATTTATTATAATTTCTTCGTTTGCTTCCGAAGGTATTTCAATAACTATTCGTAAACCTTCTTTATCTGATTCATCTCTAATATCTTTTATAGGAAGATTAGACCTTTCAGCATATTCAACAATTTTCTTTATCAAATCTGCTTTACTTATTGAAAAAGGAATTTCAGTAATAACAATATTTTTCTTTTTCTTTTTTTCCTCAACATCAACTTTTCCACGAATAATAAAGCTTCCTTTACCCGTGGTGTACATTTCTCTTATTCCAGCTTTACCAATTATTTCCCCACCTGTTGGAAAATCAGGTCCTGGAATGTAATTCATGAGTTCTTCAATTGAAATGTCAGGATTTTTTATTAATGCTACAAAGCCATCAATTAATTCTTTCAAGTTATGGGGAGGAATGTTAGTTGTCATTCCAACCGCAATACCTGATGAGCCGTTAGCAAGTAAGTTTGGAAATTTTGCAGGTAAAACTTCTGGCTCTTTTAAACTTCCATCAAAATTATCCATCATATTGACTGTTTCTTTATCTATATCTTCGAGTAATTCTTCTGCGATTTTATGCAACCTTGCTTCGGTATACCTCATTGCTGCAGGTGGATCTCTGTCTATTGAGCCAAAATTTCCTTGTCCTTCAACAAGTTTATATCTCATTGACCAATCTTGAGCCATTCTTACTAAAGTATCATAAATTGCAGCATCACCATGCGGGTGATATTTACCCATTACTTCACCGACTATACGTGCAGATTTTTTAAATGGTTTATTGTGGGCAACACCTAATTCATACATACTATAAAGTATTCTTCTTTGAACAGGTTTTAATCCATCACGAACATCAGGTATAGCCCTTCCAATTATTACGCTCATTGAATAACTTAGATATGATTCTTTTAATTCTTCTTCAATTGATCTGTAAATTTCCATTAAATTCCCTCCAAATCATGAAATCTTTGCTCCTGGTTCAATATCGTCGTCAACGGTTAATAAGGTAAGCTTATCGTTGATTTTAGCAGCCAATAGCATTCCTTGTGATTCAACTCCCATTAATTTTGCTGGTTTTAAATTTGCAACCACAACAATCTTTTTACCGATTAATTTTTCAGGTTCATAATATTTTGCTATACCTGCTACAATTTGTCTTTTTCCTAATTCTCCAAGATTGATAATTAATTTGATAAGTTTTTCAGATTTCTTGATTTTTTCAGCTTCTAATATTTCAGCTACTCTCAAATCAATTTTTTTGAAATCATCAAAAGATATAAGCGCAACATTTTCTTCTACAGATTTATTCTGAACTTTTTGTTCTTCTTTTCTTGTAGCAATCTTTTCAAAATTTTTCAAATCTATTTTGTTAAACAATGGTCTTCCATGAATTACTTTTTCTTTTGGTTTCAAAACATTCCATTTTTTCTCAAAAACTTCTTCAGGATTGATATTTTGCGAGAGTCTTTTATAAACTTCATTGGATGAATCTGGCATAAATGGCATTAGTAGAGTAGCTACTCTTAATATTGCTTCAAGGGTATTGTATAAAACTGATGCTAGTCTTTTTTTATTCCCTTCTTTTGCTAGAATCCAAGGTTTATTTTCATCAAAATATTTATTAATTTCCCCAATATATGCCCATATTTCTTCCAATGCATTTGTTAATTTATAAGAATCCATATATTCATAGTATTTTTTCAGGAGTTTTTCGAATTTTTCGATTAAGATATTGTCAATTTCTAGAGATTCTTGGGGTTCAGGAATTATTGAATCAAAGTTTTTAACTACCATAGCAACTGTTCTGTGCAATAAATTACCATAATCATTTGCAAGGTCTGAATTTAGTCTTTGAACAAGATTTTCCTCAGAAAAATCACCATCTTTTCCAAAAACAATATCGCGTGTTAAATAGTATCTAATAACATCGTTTCCATATTTTTTAACAAATTCACGAGGATCAATAGCGTTTCCTAAGGATTTACTTATTTTTTGTCCGTTAACTGTAAGCCAACCATGAGCAAAAATTTTTTTAGGAAGAGGTAGTCCAACAGACATTAACATTGCGGGCCAAATTATACTGTGGAACCTATTAATTTCTTTACCAATCAAATGGACATCTGCTGGCCACCATTTGTTAAATGTTTGTTCGTCTCTGCCATAACCAATTGCAGAAATATAATTAATTAAAGCATCAACCCAAACATAGATAACATGTTTTGGATCATTTGGCATAGGAATTCCCCAGTTAAATGTTGTTCTAGTTATAGAAAGGTCTTTTAGCCCACCTTCCAATATTTTTAACATTTCATTTCTTCTAAATTCGGGTTCTACAAAATCAGGATTATTTTTAAAATGTTCCAATAATGGTTGTGTATATTTTGAAAGTCTAAAAAAGTAGTTTTCTTCTTCAACAAAATTTAAAGGTCTTCCACATGAGGGACAAACATGTTCCCCATCTTCAGTTATATTAATTTCGTCTTCATTCCAGTAAGTTTCACAAGGCACACAATACCAACCTTTGTAAATTCCTTTATAAATGTCTCCGTTTTCAAGCATTTTGGAAACAAACAGCTGAACTGTTTCCATATGTTTTGGATCAGTTGTTCTTATAAAATAATCATTAGTTATATTTAAATCTTCCCATAATTTTTTGAATTTTTCTGATAGTTCGTCACATAATTCTTGTGGATCTTTTCCTTTTTCTCTAGCTGCCTGCAAAATTTTTTGGCCATGTTCATCAGTTCCAGTTAAGTAAAAAACATCATAACCAATAAGCCTTTTGTAACGAGCAATAATATCGCCAATAATTGTTGTATATGCGCTTCCGATGTGTGGTTCAGAATTAACATAATAAATAGGAGTAGTGATATAATATTTTTTCACTTTTTACACCTCCAAATATGATTTTTTTACTTTTTAATTTTACATGCTAATTATATCATATAATTGTATTTTTAAAATTAAAATGAACATTTGTATAGTAAAAATTTTTGTAAATTTTAATGAATTAGTTTTTTACAATTACCGAATTTATTTCATTAATTATAACTATTTTTAAAAATGACTTATTTATTAATTAATTTTCAAAAAATTGATATAATTATAATGATATCTGTATCAACAACGGTAATGCTAACCAAAAAGTTGAATTTAAAACATTGCATTAATAGGGGTGTTATATTGCTATAGTGTTTTTATTATAATTTTTACATGTAAATTTTTATTTTTAGATCGTAAGGAATTTTGGAGTCATAAAACATTTGTTCTACCTTTGAAGAAAAATTATTAGGAATTAAATTTAAAGATAGAAGAAAAAAAGTAAGTTTGTTTTCTCAACAAATTTTAGTAATATTTGTGTGATTAATGTTTTGTAAAAGAGGTGGTTAAATGTTTTTGTTTGGCATTCCATTTTCAAAAGGATATTTTCTGAAAGAAGAAGATAATTATACAATAAAATGGAAAGTTGAAAATTTTGATTTTGGTTGGAAAATTTCTTGGAGTGTAAAAGGTAATGTAGGCGATTTGGAGATTTTTAAAATAAAAAATAAAGATAATTTTAGAGTGTTTTCTTTTTTTGCTTTTTCTGATGCACAATTGATGAGTTTTCTAAAAATATTTAATGGAGAAATAAAAATACTTGAGGAAGATGATGACTTGATATTTAAAGTGAGTTATGAACAAAAATTTTTCGAAAAATTTACTCCTGAAGAATCATTTGTAATGTTAAATTTTGAAGATAAATTGGTTTTATTAAATTTCTTAAGAAACTTATTGAAAAAAGAAAATGAACAAAAAAGAAAATCAAAACTTTTGAAGTTGGTTGAGGAAGAATATTTAATTGCCAATAATATTAAAGAAGTAGATATGAATTTGAAAGGGAAAGTCATAATTTTAAATGATTTTATTGATAAATACAACAGTGAAGAAATTCAAAAGCTTAGAAAAAATAATCTAGTATTTGCAAAATCTAGAAATTATTTAGAAAATATTTCCGATGTTGATGGGTTTATAATAAATGGAGATTTTGAAGAAATTTATCTTATAAGTAATATAACAAATTTAATATTGTTAGACTTTGAAGATAATTTTGATTTAGAGTGGAAAAATCTTTTTAGAAATGTTCATTTAGATGGTATTAACCAAAACACAGATTTTGTTGAAAGTATAGTGAAAATAAAGAATGAAGACAATTATTATATTGTAGAATACTTAACAGGCAATGAGAAAGTTTTTCTTAAATTAGACTTTAGTAATAAAAAGTATATTAAGGAAAAGATTCCGTTTATTAATATTAATAAAAACAAGGTTTTGAGAGATGATGGAAGAATTTTCAACTTCTATGGAGGCGATGAAAAATGATGGAATTGAGATATAATCCTTTAACTGACGAATGGATAATTGTTTCAGCAGAAACTCAAAAGAGACCAGTTCAACCTTCAAAAAATCAATGCCCAATTTGTCCGGGGGGAGTTGAGTTCCCTGATACCGTTTATGATTTAGTTGCTTTTGAAAATAGATTCCCCTCATTAAAAAAAGAGCCTCCTAAAGTTGATGATAAAGGCTATGGGCCATTTAGAAAAAAAGAATCTTATGGAGTTTGTGAAGTGGTTGTATATACTTCTGAGCATGATTCTTCGTTTCCAAAAATGCCTTTATTACAAATTGAAAAATTGGTTGAAATGTGGGTAGATAGAACATTTGAACTTTCGAAAAATGATTTTGTGAAAAGTGTTTTTATTTTTGAAAATAGAGGGAAAGAAGTAGGAGCATCACTTCCTCATCCTCATGGTCAAATTTATGCTTTTCCGTTTATTCCTAAAAGAATAGAAACCAAATTAAAAGCAATGCAAACGTGGTATATTGAAAACAAAAAATGTGTAATTTGTGAAGTATTAGGTTCTGAGAAAAAGGAAAGGATTGTTGCAGAAACAACTCATTTTGTTGCTCTTGTTCCTTTTTATGCTAGGTTTCCTTATGAAGTACATGTTTACCCGAAACGTCATATTTCAAATCTTTTAGAATTCCATGATGAAGAAAAAAAAGATTTTGCAAGGATTTTAAAGATAGTAACAATGAAGTACGACAAGTTATTTGAACAAGAATTTCCTTATATGATGATGTTTTTTCAATCACCTTTTAATACAGAAGATTTTTCAGATTTTTTCCATTTCCATGTTGAGTTTAATCCTCCTAAAAGAGATAAAGATAAACTCAAATGGATGGCAAGTGTGGAAACAGGAACATGGACCTTTATAAATCCAGTATTACCTGAAGAAGCTGCAAAAATGCTAAGAGAAGTGGAGGTGGATTTTTGAAAGTTAAAGCTCCAGGAAGAATTAATTTGATTGGAGAACATACTGATTATAACGATGGGTTTGTATTGCCTTTTGCAATTAATAAATATGTTGAGGTTTCTATAAATCAGTCAGAGATATACGAATTTGAGTCGAAAACATTTAACAATATTGTTAAGTTAGAAAGATTAGAAAAAACTAATAGTTGGGCAGATTATATTATTGGGATTTTGACAATTTTAAATAAGCAGGGATTTAAAATTCCTCCTGTTCGTATTTCTGTGGATTCAAATATTCCTGTAGGTTCAGGTCTTTCCAGTTCTGCGGCTTTAGAAGTTGCTTCTTGTTTTGCTTTATCGGAATATTTTAATTTGGGTTTATCAAAACTTGATATTGCAAAAATTTCTAGAGAAGCAGAAGCAAGTTTTGTTGGTGTAAAATGTGGTATTATGGATCAATTTGTTTCAGCATTTGGTAAAAAAGACCACGCAATTTTTTTAGACACAATGACTCTTGCTTACGAGTATGTTCCTTTAGATTTAAAAGGTTTTGAAATATTTGTTGTGGATTCAAAAGTGAAACATGAGTTATCTTCGTCTGAATACAATTTACGAAGAAAAGAATGTGAAATGGTTCTAGAAAAATTGAAAAAAAGAAGTTTTAGAGAACTCTTGTTTGAAGATTTAAGATTATTAGATGGAGTTTTATATAAAAGAGCTCGACATGTATTAGAAGAAAATGAAAGAGTATTAAAAACAATTAAAGCTCTTGAAGTAAAAGATTTTGAAGAGGTAGGAAGGTTACTATTTGAATCACATAAAAGTCTTAAAGAATTGTATGAAGTTTCTTGCGAAGAAACAGATTTTATTGTTGATTCTTTAAAAAAATTTGAAGGTGTTTTAGGAGCAAGAATGGTAGGTGGAGGTTTTGGAGGAGGAGTTATTGTTTTAGCAAAAGAGGGGACTCTTGAAAAAATTAAGAAAGAATTATCAGAAAATTATTTAAATAAATTCAAGAAAATGTTAGATTTTTACGAACTTGATAGTTCTGATGGAGTTCATGTAGTTTTTAAAGGTTAAAAGAAATATTAAATCATAATTAAAATGACAGCGGATGAAAAAATCGCTGTCTTTTTTTTTAATATTTAAGAGTTCTTTAGATGCATTTGTAAATTTTACTTAAAAAATTTCTACAAACAAGTGATTTTTTTAACAAATTTATGTTGTATGTTAAAACTTGCAAAAGAAGGTTAATATATGGTAAAATACCGTTACTAATTTTGAAGGGGGGGTTTTTATGAAAAAATTTCTGATTATCGTTGGTCTGCTGCTTATTGTGCTTTCTTTCGCCGCAAAGGATGTTATTGTGGTTGGAACTACTGATAA
Organism: Thermosipho sp. (in: thermotogales); assembly: GCA_030153605.1. Lineage (GTDB taxonomy): Bacteria > Thermotogota > Thermotogae > Thermotogales > Fervidobacteriaceae > Thermosipho_A. The sequence continues at coordinate 7,256 of JASKLO010000025.1, read as the reverse complement.
GATTAGAACACTTGATCCGGCAAATTGTTATGATTATTTCTCTAGTAACATTCTTCAAAATGTTCTAGCTGGTCCAGTTGATTATGAAATAGGAACAGCTAATATCAAACCATGGTTATTTGAAAGTTGGGATGTTTCAGATGATGGATTAGTTTATACTTTTCATATTAGGAAAGATGCATTCTTTGAAGATGGCACACAAATTGATGCAAATGTTTTTAAATTTTCCTTTGATAGAGTTATGAGACTAAATGGTGATCCTGCATTTTTGTTAACCGATGTTGTAGAGAAAACAGAAGTAGTTGATAAATTTACATTTAGAGTTACTTTAAAAAATAAGTTTTCTGCTTTTGTTTCTGTTTTAGGTTATACAGTTGCTTTCCCAGTAAATCCAAAAGTGTATCAAGAAGACGCCTTTTACGAATTTGAACCTTCAGCTTCAGGACCATATAGAGTTGCTGAATGGATTAGAGATGTAAGAATTGTTTTAGAGGAAAATCCAAAATATTTTGGTCCTAAACCTAAAACCCCAAAAATTGTAATTCAATTCTATGAAAATTCTCAACAATTGAGATTGGCTCTTGAAACAGGTGAAATTGATGTAGCTTATAGACATTTAGATCCAAGAGATGTTTTAGATTTACAGAATACACCTGGTATAAAAGTCTACTTAGGAGAAAGTCCTCAGATAAGGTATCTTGTTGTTAATGTTAAACAAAAACCATTTGATAATCCTCTAGTTCGACAAGCAATTGCTCTTGCTGTTGATAGAGAAACAATTACTAAAGATATTTTTGTAGGTCTTGCAAAACCATTGTATTCAATGGTCCCTGCTGGCATGTGGAGTCATGAAGATGTTTTCCCAAAAAGGGATCTAGCAGCTGCAAAAGAAGTATTAAAAGTAGCTGGTTATAGTGAAGATAATCCTTTGGTAATTGATTTGTGGTATACTCCTTCACATTACGGTACAACAGAAGCTGATGTTGCTCAAGTATTAAAAGAATCTTTAGAACAAACTGGAATGATTAAAGTTAATATTAAGTATGCAGAATGGTCAACGTATGTTGAATATTTCTTAAATGGTACAATGGGCTTATTCTTGCTAGGATGGTATCCAGATTATCTTGATCCAGATGATTATCTATGGCCATTCTTGAGTATAAATGGTGCAAAATCTCTTGGAAGTTTTTATGAAAACAAAAATGTTGAAGATTTGATGGTTGCCGCTAGAGCCGCAACAAATCAAGTATCTCGTGAAATGATTTATAAACTTGTTCAAAACTTCCATGCAGCTGAAGCACCTTATATTCCTTTATGGCAAGGTTCAGCCGATTGTGAAGCACATGATTATATAGAAGGAATTGTTTTAGAACCAACGCAAATTTTCAGATACTACATTCTTGAGTCTAAATAATTAGAGAAAGTAATTTTGTCCCGCCCCTTTGCGGGCGGGTTTTTTTAAAGGAGGAGATATTGTGTCCTTGAAAAGCTATATAATAACAAGAATTATTTTAGCAATTCCAATGATATTAATCCTATTGATAATGATATTTTTTATATTAAGGATAATACCTGGAGATCCTGTGTTGGCAATTCTTGGTGGGAAAGCACCTGTTGAAGTAATTGAGGCCAAAAGACATGAATTAGGTTTAGATAAACCAATAATAATACAGTTTTTTGATTATTTAGGAGATGTTTTAAGGGGAGACTTAGGTGTTTCAACATTAACAAATAGGCCAGTTTGGAGTGAGATAAAAGACAGATTCCCTGCTACATTAGAACTTACAATTTTTTCTTTTATATTGGCTCTAATTATTGGCATATTTTGGGGAGCTGAAGCCGCGTGGAGAAAAGACAAGCCTCTAGATATATCTGCAAGAGTTTATTCAATTTTCATATATGCTGTTCCTGTTTTTTGGCTTGGTTTAATGCTTCAATTATTGTTTGGAATATATTTAAGATGGCTTCCTGTAGGAGGTAGATTATCACCAAGAGTAAGTTTGGATATAAAAACTGGTTTGTTTTTATTAGATAGTTTGTTTAGTTGGAATTGGGAAGCTTTCTGGGATGTTTTAAAACACTTATTATTACCTGGAATTACTTTGGGTTTAGTAATTTCCAGCATTTTTCTTAGAATGGTACGTAATAATACAGTGCTTATGCTTTCTAAAGATTTTGTAAAAGCTGCCAAAGCTAGAGGTTTGAAACCCAAAGTAATATTATATGGACATGCTGTTAGAAATGCTTTTGTACCAATTTTTACAATCATGGGTATGCAATTTGCGTTGTTGTTAGCTGGAGCAGTTTTAACAGAAACAACTTTTTCTTGGCCAGGTGTTGGGAGTTATTTAGTTTTAAAAATTAAATACAGAGATTTCCCAGCTATTCAGGGAACAATAATTTTCTTTGCTATTTTTGTTGTGTTGATAAGTATCATTATTGATATTGTTAATGCCTTAGTTGATCCAAGAGTACGCTATTAAGAGGTGATAATGTGAGGAAAAAATTTATTAGTGAAAGACTTGGAGAATTAATTAGTGATTTGTTTGGTACAGGAACTGGATGGTTAACTTTTATTGGAGCAATGATTTTAATTTTCTATATTATTTTAGCTATATTTTCTCCTCAAATTGCACCTTATGATCCAACTGAGAGAGTCGGAAGATCACTTACTGCTCCAAATGAAGAATTTATATTTGGAACTGATAATTTAGGTAGAGATGTTTTGAGTAGAGTAATTTATGGAGCAAGAATTGCTCTTTTGATTGCATTTATAGCGGTTGCAATAGCAGCGGGTGTTGGGGTTCCTTTGGGATTAATTTCTGGATTTGTTGGGGGGCCTTTAGATAGAATTTTAACCTTAGTTATGGATGCTATTTATTCTTTTCCGGGCTTAATTCTCGCAATTGCAATAGCAGCAGTTTTAGGTCCTGGTGTGATAAATATAGCAGTATCTATAGCTGTTGTTTACACTCCAACTTATTTTAGGGTAATTAGGAACCAAGTAGCATCAGTTAAAAATGAACTATATGTTGAAGCTGCAAAAGCTTTAGGAGCCAAAAATAGTGAGATTCTTATGAAATACATTTTTCCAAATGTTTTACCTTCTATTGTTGTAGTTCTTTCTATGAATTTAGCCGATGCCATTATGATTGAAGCTGGGCTTTCATTTTTAGGACTTGGAATTGCTCCGCCTACGCCAGATTGGGGATTTGATTTAAGCAATGGTCAAAGGTTTGTTCTTAGTAAAGCATGGTGGGGACTTCTTTTCCCTGGAATTGCAATTATAACTGTTGTATTGGGATTTTCTATGTTTAGTGAGGGCTTAAACGAGTTAATAAATCCTACTATTAGGGAAAGAAGGTGATTTTGTGATATTTGAAGCCAAAGATTTAAAAATTTATTATAAGACAAAAAGAGGTTTTGTTAAAGCTGTTGATAATATAAATTTGACTGTTGAAAAAGGTCAAACTGTTGGTTTAGTAGGAGAATCTGGTTGTGGGAAATCAACATTTGGGCAGGGAATTTTAAGAATTTTACCTCCTTCCACTTTTTATGGGGGTAGCATGAAAATTGAAAATCAAGAAATATTAGGTTTACCAGAAAACAGTATGAGAAAAATAAGAGGTAAAAAGATAGGAATGATTTTTCAAGATCCTATGACTTCACTTAACCCTGTGATGAAGATAGAGAAATTATTTTTTGAAACTTTAAAAACACACGAACCTGAGATAACCGAAGAAGAAGCAAGAGATAGAACAGCAAAAGTTTTAGAAAAAGTAGGAATTGAACCTGAAAGAATGAGAGAATATTCTTTTCAGTTTAGTGGTGGTATGAGGCAAAGAGTTATGATTGCATTGACTTTAGTTTTAAATCCAATCTTAGTTATAGCTGATGAACCAACAACATCATTAGATGTAATAGTTCAAGCTCAGATTATGAGTTTGTTAAATGAGCTAAGAAAAGAATATGATATGTCGATGATTCTTATTACTCATGATTTAGGGGTTGTTGCCGAGATGGCCGATAAAATATGCGTGATGTATGCAGGGCACATTGTAGAAGAAGCTTTAAGTGAGGATTTATATTATAATCCTAAACATCCTTATACAAAACTTTTAATAAAAAGTATTCCTAACACTAATATAAATGATTTAGATCTTAAATATATACCAGGTTCTCCTCCAGATCTATTGAAACCACCAATAGGATGTAGATTTGCTCCTAGATGCCCCTATAAAAAGGAAATTTGTGAAACAAATGAACCTCCTGTGGTAAAAGTGGATAATACAAATGTAAAATGTTGGTTATATAGTGGGGTGGAACAATGATTCGAGTTGAAGGATTAAAAAAATATTTTCCTGTAAAAAGAACAGTTGGTGAAGTTTTGCTTAGAGTTCCACAACGTTTTGTAAAAGCAGTAGACGGCATAGATTTTACAATTTCAAAAGGAGAAACTTTCGGATTAGTAGGAGAATCTGGAAGTGGAAAAACTACAACTGGGAGGCTTATTCTTAGATTAATTGAACCAACTTCCGGAAAAATATTTTTTGAAGATATCGATGTAACAAAATTATCAAAAGAAGAATTAAGGAAATTCAGGAAAAATATGCAAATAATTTTTCAGGATCCAATGGCAGCTCTCAATCCATACATGAAAGTTGGAGAAGCAATTAAGCATGGGTTGGAAATTCATAATATTGGAAAGAATACACAGGAAAGAAAAATGTTGGTTATGAAAATGCTTGAAAGGGTTAACTTATCTCCGCCTGATGATTTTTATAACAGATATCCACATGAATTATCAGGAGGGCAAAGGCAAAGAATAGTAATAGCACGTGCTTTAATTTTGAGGCCTAAATTTGTAGTAGCTGATGAGGCGATTGCAATGTTGGATGTGTCAGTGCGATCTCAATTATTAAAGTTGTTGATAGATTTAAAGAGAGAATTTGATCTGACATTTCTTTTTATAACACATGACCTAGCTACAACCAAATATATTTGTAACAAAATTGGAGTAATGTATCTAGGAAAAATTGTAGAAATTGCTGAATTTAGAGAAATTTACAACGAACCACTACATCCTTATACAAAAGCTTTAATTTCAGCGGTACCTGAACCAGATCCAAAAAAGAAGAAGAAAAAATTAATTCCCGAGGGAGAAGTTCCGAATCCTATAAATCCTCCTTCAGGTTGTAAGTTTCATCCAAGATGTCCTTTTGCAATGGATATTTGCAAAGAAGTTGAACCTGAATTAAAAAGTGTTAAAAATAGAAAAGTAGCTTGTCATTTATATTGAGCCAGCTTAAAAAGCTGGCTTTTTTTTTAATAAAATTGCTTGACAATGTAAATTTTTTGATATATAATAATTTTAGACAATGTCTAAAAGAGGTGTTATATGAAAAAAGCAGTTGAAATCTTAAACAAATCAAATATTAGACCTACTCTTCAAAGAATTAACATTTTAAACGTAATATTGAAATATAAAAATCATATGTCTGCGGAAGATATTTATAAAATTCTTCAGAGAGAAACTCCTACAATTTCAAGGGCTACTGTTTACAATACTTTAAATTTATTATCTAAAAATGGTATTTTAGCCGAAGTTATTACTCCTGATTCTGTAAGATATGATTATGTTGAAAAATTTCATCATCATTTTTATTGCGAAAAGTGCAAAAAAGTTTACGATATACATGATGAGTTTTCTGTTCCAAATATTAAAAAAATTGATGGTCATATTGTTAAAAACATACAATATTGTATAGTTGGAATTTGTAAAAATTGTTTAAATGGAGGTGAGTAGTATGGCATTACCACTTATTGGTGAAAAAATTCCAGAATTTAAAGCTGTAACAACTCAGGGTGTTTTGAAGTTTCCTGAAGATTTTAAGGGTAAATGGTTGGTTTTATTTAGTCATCCAGCAGATTTTACCCCTGTTTGTACAACTGAATTTGTCGCTTTTCAGAAAAGATATGATGAGTTTAAAAAATTAAATGCAGAATTGGTTGGTCTAAGCATTGACCAAGTTTTTTCGCACATTAAATGGATTGAATGGATAAAAGAAAAATTAGGAGTCGAAATCAAGTTTCCAGTTATAGCTGATGACAGAGGACAAATTGCAGAATTACTTGGAATGATTCATCCAGCTAAAGGAACAAATACGGTGAGAGCTGTATTTATAATTGATCCTAAAGGTATTTTAAGAGCAGTTCTTTATTATCCGCAAGAACTCGGAAGAAACATGGATGAAATTTTAAGAATGGTTAAAGGATTGCAAGTTGTTGATGAGAATAATGTAGCTTTACCAGCAAATTGGCCAAACAATGAATTAGTAAAAGATGAAGTCATTGTTCCTCCTGCTTCAACAGTAGATGAAGCAGAAAAAAGAATTAAAGAATATGAATGTTTTGATTGGTGGTTCTGTCACAAAAAAGTAAAGTGATATAATATTTTAGGAGGTGAGAATAATGTTAAATGAAAAAATGATTAATGCACTTAACAAGCAGGTTAACGAAGAATTTTATTCAGCTTATTTATATCTATCAATGTCGGCTTATTTTGAAAATTTGGGTTTGAAGGGTTTTTCAAATTGGTTAAGTATTCAAGCACAAGAAGAAAGGGATCATGCAATGAAAATTTTCAGGTATCTTTTAAGTCATGGAGCGAATGTAAAATTGTATGAGATTAAAGAACCACCATCGGAATTTGGAACACCGGTTGAGGCTTTTAATGAAGTTTTGAAACATGAACAGCACATTACAAAATGCATTAATGAACTAGTAGATTTAGCTGAAGAGTTAAAAGATAGACCTACATATAATTTCTTACAATGGTATGTTGATGAACAAGTTGAAGAAGAAGAAAATGCAAGAGAAATATTAAATATGTTAGAGTTAATCGGAGACCAAAAACAAGCTTTATTTATGATTGATAGAGAATTGGCAAAAAGAGTTTATACTCCATTAACAAATGGAGGTGAAGAATAGTATGGAAAAAGAAAAAGTATTAGAATTACTTAAAAAAGAAGGAAAACCTATGAAAACAGGTGAAATTGCAGAAAAGCTAAATTTTGATTCTAAAGTAGTTAGTAAGTTGATTAAAGAGTTAAAAGAAGAAGGAAAAATTGAATCGCCTAAAAGATGTTATTATAAAGCTAAGATTTCCGGTAATTAGTCAAGTAAGAGATAGAGAGAAAAACAAAAATATTTAGTCATATAATATGGCTTTTGAGGATTAAATATTCATATTCACA
>JASKLO010000024.1 GCA_030153605.1 Thermosipho sp. (in: thermotogales) | reverse complement strand
TTGCCCTTTCTTTGCCAATGAAAAACACCCCCTAGATAGTTATATTTTATCACTTCCGGGGGTGTTTTTTATTTCGTTCCTTTTCTTGGGTTCAGTCCAGATTGGGGGAATTTGTTTATTATTTAAAATAATCATAAATTTTTTTAACCACATAGTCTATATGTTCTTTTTTCACCCAATAGTGAGTAACAAACCTAAAAACATTATCATCTGAAGGATTAATTTTTATCCCATTTTTCAAAAGAAAGTTTACAAAATTACTTTCATCAAACTCTTTTTTAATTTTAAAAAACACCATATTTATTTGAACTTCTTCAATAATTTCAACAAATCCCAATTCAACAAGCTTTTTTGCTAGATATTTAGCATTTTCATGATCCTCATGAAGTCTAAATCTCATTTTCTCCAAAGCTATAATTCCTGCGGCAGCTAAAATTCCAACCTGCCTCATTCCACCCCCCATTATTTTCCTTTTCTTTCGTGCTTTTTCTATAAATTCTCTAGAACCTACTAACAATGAACCCACAGGAGCACATAAACCTTTTGACAAACAAAAACTAACTGAATCTGCATATTTTGCAATCTCTTTTGGATCTACATTTAATGCTACTGATGCATTAAATATCCTTGCACCATCCAAATGAATAGGAATTTCGTATCTATTGGCTATTTCTTTTATTTTCTTAAAATTTTCTAATGGTATTACCCTACCATTAGAATGTGCATTTTCAAGGCAAATTAAACCAGTTTTTGGATAATGAATATCTTCAATTTTTCTGATTTTCTCTTCTACCTTTTCAGGAGGAAGGGCTCCCTTGTCTGTTTCAATGGTTCTAAGCTGAACACCAGCTATAACAGAAGCTGCTCCAGCTTCATGTTGAACAATATGTACATCATCTCCAAGAATTACTTCATTCCCTCTTTCACAGTGAGTGAACAATGCTAATTGATTTGCAAACGTTCCAGTCGGCACAAAAACTGCATCTTCTTTACCCAAAATTTCAGCCGCCATTTTTTCAAGTTTATTTACAGTAGGATCATCCCCATATACATCATCGCCTACTTCTGCTTCTGCCATTGCTTTCCTCATTTCATCAGTTGGTTTTGTAACAGTATCGCTTCTTAAATCAATAAATTCCATATTATCACCTCTTACAAAAATATAACTATAATCAAATAAACACTTAGCTTCTTAAAATATATTAACTTCCAATTATCCTCTTAGCTTCAGATTCAAGATTTTTAAAATAAATATGATAGTTAAAAGGTTCATCTCCAGGATTTTCATTGTAAAATGGCCTAGTACAAAATGTACAACCAGATGTTAAAAATGCTTTTCCAAGACCTTCAGAATATTCGTATTTTATATTTTCTAATTTCCCGGTGTTATTAAAATTAAACACTTTAAAAGGTACATCTTTTTCAAAAATTAAATATCTTGCCAATTGAATTTTCCTGTACCTTTCCTTTGAAGGTGGCATTGAATTTTCAAATTTTGTCCCTTTTATTGGCGTAAGCGCAAATAATGCAACATTTACTTTGTATTTTTTCATTTCATAGAAAAATTCGACTAATTCTTTATCAGTTTCACCCATCCCAACAATAACATGAGTAGTAATTTTCCATGGATATCTTTCAGAAGATTCTTTAATTAATGAAATAGTTTTAAAATAATCTCCACCTCTAATTTTTCTAAATAGTTCAGGGTTTACAACATCAACAGATATTCCAACTGAATCGACTCCCTTATCAAAGTACATTTTAACTTCATTAAAATTTAATGCTCTAACGGATATTGAAACTTTAAAATTCTTAATATATTCTAAAACATTTAATAAATCTTCTCTATATCCTGGATAACTAACTACTTGAAGACAGACTCTTTTTAGTTCCTTTATATTTGCCAATTTTTGAAGTTCATTAACTGAAATTTCTTTCCAGATGATTCTTGAAAGAAATTTATTTTCAGTATTTGAACTTTTAGCATGACTACAAAAATGGCAATCAAATACACATTTCCCATCTAACATAAAATACGCAGTTTCCATTTTTATTTTATTTTTTACAAGACCTAATAGGCCCAAAGTTCCATATGAAGCCCTTAAAATCAACAAAATCACCTCAAATTTATCCTATTTCTAAAAGTTCTAATCTTTCTTTATAAATTTCCTTAACCTTATTTAGCAGATTTTCATATTCATCAGCATTTTTTATAATGTTTTCTGCATCTTCTCTCGCAACTGCCATAATTTCCACATCATTAACAATATCAGCTACTTTAAATTCTGGTAATCCATGTTGCCTTACTCCCAAAAATTCACCTGGACCTCTCAATTTAAGGTCAAATTCAGAAATTTTAAAACCGTCATTTGTTGAAGCAAAAAATTGAAGCCTTTCCCAGGTTTCTCTTGAAACATCTCCTACAGTCAGATAACAATAGGATTGTTTTGAACTTCTTCCTACTCTGCCTCTTAATTGGTGAAGTTGTGCAAGTCCAAATCTTTCAGCATTTTCAATGACCATTACTGTTGCATTGGGCACATCAATTCCAACTTCAATTACAGTTGTAGAAACGAGAATTTTTATTTCTCCTTTTGAAAATTTGTACATTATTTCATCTTTTTCTGAATCACTCATTTTCCCGTGAATTAATCCCATTGGAATATCAGGAAAATAATGTTTGGTCAATGACTCATACATTGTAGTTGCTGCCTTGACAGCCAATTTATCTGATTCGTCTATCAAGGGATATACAATATAAGCTTGGCCACCTTCTTCGATTTCACTTCTAACAAATTTATATACTTCATCAATTTTAGATTGATGGACTAAAAAAGTTTTTACAGGTTTTCTTCCTTTTGGCATTTCATCAATGATTGAAACATCCAAATCTCCGTATAACGTAAGCGAAAGTGTTCTAGGTATCGGGGTTGCAGTCATAACAAGAGTGTCAACTATCTTTCCTTTGCTTATAAGTTCCTTTCTCTGTTCAACACCAAATCTATGTTGTTCATCAATGATTACAAATCCTAAATTTTTAAATTGAACATCTTCTTGAATTAAAGCGTGAGTTCCAATAACTACATCAATATCTCCATCTTTTAATGCATTTTTTATCCTAATTTTTTCTGAATTAGATGTTGCCCCAATTAAGAGGGCAACTCTAATACCAAACTTGACTAAATCATTATACATTTTTTTAAAATGCTGAATTGCAAGTATTGAAGTCGGAGCCATTATGGCCGATTGAAAACCTGCTTCATAATTATCTAAAATTGCAAGTTCAGCAACTATTGTTTTCCCTGAACCAACATCTCCTTGAAGCAATCTATTCATTGGTTTTTCCGATTGAAGATCATTTTTAATTTCTTGATATACTCTTTTTTGCGCATTTGTAAGTTCAAATGGTAATTCTTTAATCAATTGTTGGGAATATTTACCAGTAAATTTTTTTGGTATTCCACCTATTTTTTCAGTGTTCTTTCTTGAATATAAAAATGCTAGTTGAAGATATAAAATTTCTTCATATGCAAGCCTATATCTTGATTTCTTTTGATGATATTTACTTTTTGGGAAATGCATACCTGTATATGATTCAAAAATATCTAGTAAATCTCTTTTTTCTCTTAAATCATCAGGTAAATTTTCCGAATAGTTATATATTTCTCCCAGATTTTCTTTTAAGAGGTTTCTAATAACATTCTGATTCAGACCTTCAGTTAAAGGATAAATGGGGAATATTTCGCGGACATCTTCTTTGGAAATTTCTATTTCTGGATTCTGAATTTCAAGTGCACCATAAAAACCTTTTTTTACTGTTCCAAATACATAAACTTCTTTTCTTAAAAAAGTTTTTAAGATATTTTCCATGTAATCTTGATTAAACCACTTTAATAGAAGTTGATAAATTCCATCGGACAAAACTGCACTAATTATAGTGAGATTTCCTCGTTTTGTTTTTTCAATATTGGTTATAACTCCCTTTGTTACAACCTTTTCATCTTCCTTTAATAATGAAATTGGAATTATTTTTCTCCTGTCTTCATAATCTCTAGGAAAAAACTGTAGAAGTTCTCCAAGGGTTGTAATTCCTAATTTTCCAAGTTTTTGAGCTCTTTTTGGACCTACTCCTTTTATATACTTGATAGGTGTATCAAGCGATTTTAACTCATCTTTTTTTGGAAATTTATACACTAAATGCATTTTCTTCAATCTTTTAATCATTCCTGGTATATATTTTATTCTCTTTTTAACCCGTTCGTCTGAAATTTTACGCATTGCAATAATGTAATTATAAAAATCCTGAAGCTTTTTCTTTACTTCAGGATCTTTTAATAAAGGATCATCAATTCTTTGAAAATTATCTTCAATATATTCAATCAATGCATTTGGATTATCCAAATATTTTGGTATTTCATCTAAAAAATCCTCAATTAATAACGGGATATACATTTCTCACCTCAAAACTTTTTCTTCTACAACTAAACCGCTATCCATTCTTATAATTCTATGGGCTTTTTCAGCTACATTTGGGTCATGAGTCACAATTACAAAAGTAGTTCCATATTCTTTATTCATCTCCAATATAATATTCATAATTTCTTCACTGTTTTTTGTGTCAAGTGCTCCTGTAGGTTCGTCAGCCCAAACTATCTTTGGGTTGTTAATTAAAGCTCTAGCAATTGCCACTCTTTGTTGCTCTCCTCCAGACATTTCATTAGGATATGCCTTTGCTCTATGAGATATATGAAGCTTTTCAAGCCATTCAAATGCTTTTTCTCTTACTTTTCCCACAGGATATGTATTAGATATCAAAAGTGGTATTTCAACGTTTTCAACAGCCGTTAATACTGGTATCAGATTAAAAAACTGGAAAATGAATCCCATATTTTTTGCTCTAAACTTTGTTTTTTCTTCTTCTTTCATTTTAGTAATATCTTTACCCAAGACAACAATTTCGCCCTCAGTTGGCGTGTCAAGACCAGAAAGACAATTTAAAAGAGTTGTCTTACCACAACCTGATGGGCCTAAAATAGCTAATATTTCACCTTCTTTTATTTCAAGTGAAATTCCTTTTAAAGCTGGAAAGGGATCTTTTTTTCCATAAAATTTTTTAACGTTTCGGGCTTTAACAATCATATTATCATCTCCATGTTATAATCTAATTGTATTATATCACGATAGATGGAGGTTAAAAAGTGAAAGTTTCGATTGTCTTAAATGGAAATTCAGAAATAATAAAATTAGATAAAACAGATTATATTATCGCAGTAGACGGAGGAGCAAATATACTATTTAAAAATCATATTTTACCTAATTCCATTATAGGTGATCTAGATTCTGTCGAAAAAAACACGTTAGAATATTTTAGAAAAAATGGTGTTGAAATTTTAAAATTTCCTAGTGAGAAAGATGAAACCGATTGCGAACTTGCAATAAGATATGCTATTTCTAAAAATGCTTCAGAAATAGAAATTTTAAATTTTTTTGGTGAACGGCTTGATATGATTTTAGCTTTATTTGGTTTAATGAAAAAATACAAAATGAAAATTGTTGCAAAATCTGAAAAAGTTGAAATTGGTATAATAAGGAACACACTTGAAATGGAAACAAACGTTAATGAATTATGGTCATTTATTGCTCTTTGCGATGCCAAAATTTCTTTACATGGTTTTAAATATAAATTTAATGGGAACATGGAATTTTCTAACCCTATTGGCGTCAGTAATATCACCATATCAAGTAAAATTAAAATTGAAGTTATAGAAGGTGAGGTGATTTATTTTAGATGGAAAAAAAATCCGTTATAATTTTAGGTGCAACTGGTTCAATAGGTCTTCAAACTTTGGAAGTTATTAAAAAACTTCCGGATTTTGAGCTTTCAGGAATAGTATTTGGTAAAAATTTAACTCTTGCAAGAAAAATAATTAAAGAAAACAAAATAGAAAATTATTATTCTCCGTTCTATCCAAATTATAAATTTTCTTCTCTCGAAGAGTTTTTAGAAAATCTCAAACCTAATATAGTAGTTTCTGCAATTCCTGGATTTGATGGAATGATTTCTTCATTAAAAGCTATTAAATATACAAAAAGACTTGCTTTAGCAACAAAAGAAGCTCTTGTATGTGCTGGACCTTTTGTAAAACAAGAATGCAAAAAATTCAACGTAGAATTAATACCTATTGATAGTGAACATTCTGCCATTTTTCAAATTTTCGATAATTTTGTTGAAAGGATAATGATTACTGCTTCTGGAGGTGCAGTACGAAACATAAAAACGGGAAAGCTTTCTAAATTAACTCCAAAAGATATTTTAAAACACCCTGTATGGAACATGGGAAAAAGAATTACTGTTGATTCTTCTACAATGGTTAACAAAGCATTTGAAGTAATGGAGGCCTATGAACTGTTTGAAACAAATAATATAGATGTTTATATCCATCCAACTGGTACCGTCCACGGTGCCGTACTTCTAAAAGATGGAACTGTCAAAATTCATTTTGGCTTTCCCGATATGAAAATTCCCATTGCATATTCTTTAACTTACCCTGAAAGAAAGTATATAAATACTAATTGGCCTGAATTTTCTTCAAAAAATTTCGAATTTTATGAAGTTGATAAAGAAAAATACCCTGCTTTCTTCTATGGAAAAACAATATTAAACGACCTTTCAAAAAGAATTGCTTTTAATGCTGCAGATGAAATAGCAGTTGAACGTTTTTTAAAAGAAGAAATTAAATTCACTCAAATTTCAGAGATAATCATAAAAACTTGTGAGCAAATAAAAGGAAAAGTAAATTCAATAGATGATATAATTGAAATTGATAAGATTTCCAGAAAATATGCAAAAAATATTTAAAGTGTGATATAATTAGATTGAAATTGAATATAATACATCCTTTCACAAAAGGGAAGTCGGTGAAAATCCGACACGGGGACGCCACCGTAACCGGGGACGAAACCCACAAATGCCACTGGGCTTTGCCTGGGAAGGCGTGGGAAGTAGGTTGATCCGGAAGTCGGGATACCTTTTGTAAAAGGAATGGAAACCACCTTTACGGTCCCTAAAGGTGGGTATTTTTCTTTAAAATACATGGAGGTGAAAAGATGAAAAAAGTATTAAGTTTTGTATTTTTGTTCATTTTTGCTTTAAACATATTCACTTTAACAGTTGTTGATGATGCTGGAAGACTTGTAACGATTGACAAAGTCCCAGAAAGAGTTGTGTCGGCTGCTCCGAATGCTACTAAATTTCTTATTTCACTTGGGGTTGAAGATAAGATAGTTGGTGTAACTGATTGGGATAGTTTCAATGCTGAAAAGATTGGAAATCTTGTACCACTTAATATTGAAAAAATTCTTTCTCTTAATCCAGACATAGTAATTACTTTTGGTGGATTTCAGTTGCCTGAAGTAGAAAAACTTGAAAAATTTGGTTTGAATGTTCTAGTATTAAATCCTATTTCATTAAATGATATTTCAAAAGATGTTGCTCTTTTAGGTGCAATATTTGATAAAGTAGAAGAATCTAAAAAAATAGTTGAAAAAATTCAAAATACCATTACTGATTTTGGAATAAAAACTTCAAAAATACCTTTTGAAAATAGGCCTACAGTTTTTTTCACTATTACAACCCCTAATGATGAGGCCAAAGAATTGTGGACAGCTGGTACAGGTTCGTATATCAATGAATTAATTACAATTGCTGGAGGATTAAATATTACTGCTCCATATACAGGTAATAATGGTTGGCTTCCTATAAGCTGGGAATTTTTGATTTTTAACAATCCTGATATAATTATAATTGCTACTTATGGTGATCTTGAAAAAACATTGGAAACAATTAAAAATAGTGAAATTTTTGGAAGCTTAAAAGCAGTTAAAAATAACAAGGTTCTAGTAGTTGATGGTAATGAAATAAGTCAAATTTCCCCTGATATTATAAAATTTCTTGATATTTTCTATAACTTTTTCTATGGAGGAAATTAATGAATAAAAATGTACTTTTTAAATACGGAAGAATTATTGTACTTGTAATTTTTTTATTAAGTATAATCTTTAATCTGTCATTCGGAAGTGTTAAAATTCCTATTTCAGAGATATTTAAATCAATATCAAATCAAAATCAAATTCATTATTTGATTTGGAAACTTCGTTTTCCAAGGATATTAATGGGAATAATTTCAGGAGCCGGTCTAGCAATTGTTGGCTCAGTTTTTCAAACAATAATGAAAAATCCTCTTGTTGATCCTTATTTAATTGGAACATCAGCTGGTGCTGGCTTTGGGGCGGTTCTTGCTATTTATATTGCTGCATCTTTTTACAAGTATTTTAGTATAACTTTTTTTTCATTTTTCTTTTCTTTTTTAGCTTCTTTCTTAACTATTTTATTAGCTAGAAAAAAAGGAATTATTCCAATAACTCACTTAATTTTATCAGGTGTTTTAATAAGCACCACATTTTCATCTGGAACAATTCTTTTGATTAATTTTTCTAGAAGAAATATAACTAACGCATATGTATGGCTTTTTGGTAGTTTGTCAGGAATTACCTTTAAAGATCTAATTATTCCAGCAATATCAGTTATTGGCTTTTTCATATTTTCAATATTAAAATCCAAAGAGTTAGATATTATTGCTTTAGGTGAGGAAGAAGCAAAAATATTGGGAGTTGAAGTTGAAAGGGAAAAATGGATTTTTTATCTACTTGGCTCTTTTGTAATTTCTACAATAGTTTCAAAAGTAGGAATCATTGGTTTTGTAGGTCTTATTATCCCACATGCAGCAAGAATACTAACTGGTAGTAAACACAAATTAAGTCTTTTTGGAAGTTTTTTATTAGGAGGTATATTTTTATCCCTAGCTGATACTATTTCTAGGACAATTGTTTCTCCAATTGAGATTCCCATAGGTGTAATCACTTCATTTATTGGGGCTCCATTAATGTTTATTTTACTAAAAAGAGGTGTTGCAAAGTGATTGTTTTAAATGAGTCGGCTTTGAAAAATCTTAAAAATATTAAACTATTTGTACTTGATATTGATGGTACTTTTTCCTTAAGTGGCACACTTTTACCAGGTTCTAAAGAATTCATTACTACTCTAAATAATAAAAATAAACATTTTGCATTTCTTACAAATAATTCAAACAAATCAATAAAAGAATACATTCAAGAATTTAAAAATTATAACATTTATATTTCAGAAAATCAGATTTTCACTGCTGGCATTGAAACAGCAGAATATATTCTAAAAAAATTTGGAAAAAGAAAAATTTTTATTGTAGGAACAAAAGCTATAAAAGAAATTTTTTCTAAATATGGCCATGAAATTGTAGAAAATGAAGATCCTGAAATAGTAGTTATAACATTTGATAAAAGTTTAACGTATGAAAAACTTGCCAAAGCTTCAGTTTTAGTCTCTAAAGGAAAATTATTTGTCTTAACAAATCCTGATTTAAATTGTCCTTCAAAAGATGGTCCAATACCAGATACCGGTGCAATAGCGTCTGTTATAGAAAAGACAGCCAATAAAAATCCTGATATTGTTTTTGGAAAACCAGATCCACTAATTCTAGAAATGATAATTGAAAAATTCAATGTGAAAAAAGAAGAAACTTGTGTAATAGGAGATAGATTATATACAGACATTTTACTTGGAATTCGTGCTGAAGTTTCTACAATACTAGTTTTAACTGGCGAAGCAAAAGAAGAAAATATAAAAACTTCAAATATCAAACCTGATATTATTGCAAATAATTTAGGAGAATTAATTAATTATATATAAAAAAGGGAGCTTCAGCTCCCTTTTTTTCTGGTGGAGGCGGCGGGAATCGAACCCGCGTCCGAAAGTAGATACCCTCGAGCTTCTCCGAGCGCAGTCCGTGTTTTAGATTTCGGGTTTGAAACGCCCACGGACAGGCTTTTCAAACCCTAGCCTTCCTTAAATTCGCAACTTTGGGCGGAAGGCAAACCCAAAGCTGCTAGGCTGGTTTTGTCACGCCCTAACCAGAACCCCAGCCAAGTTCTGGCAGGACGGCAGCTTTTTTAATTAAGCTGCAAGAGCAAGTTCTTCGTTGGCACTTATCTTTTTCCTGGACTTTTGATAACGAGGAGCCCAGGAAACCTCGGCTCGCTTCTCGAGGGTATCTACCCCCGTCGAAACCATATCGCCCCCATATATTATGACATCTAAAAACTTTAAAAAGTTCCTAAAAAAAATGGCCCCTTTTGGGACCTTTTTGGTGCCGAGGGCGGGACTTGAACCCGCACGGGCCACAATGCCCACATGGCCCTCAACCATGCGTGTCTGCCAATTCCACCACCTCGGCATCACTATTATATATTATACCATACTTCTTAATTTTCGTCAATTACCTTTTTTACTTAACTTATTGACATTTTTATTATATCATTTAAAAAATCTTTTTCAAGAGATTTTTTTAATTATTAGGTTTAATGTTTTCCAAGAAAGCAAAAAACATTTTATTCTCATGGGATAATTTTTTATTTCAGATAATTCAGATATAGGTCCCAATTTTTCTCTGTTAAATTCATTTCCTTTTACCATTAAGTTTACATTTTCTATTATTTCCTTAATCTCATCTAATGATTTTCCAATTATATTCTCAATCATTAAATTAGCTGAAGCCTGGCTTATGGCACAACCTACACCTTCAAATTTTGCATCAACAACCTTTTCATTTTCAACTTTAATATAAAGTGTAATTTCATCACCACAGGAAATATTCTTTCCTTCTTGAGAAATCGCTCCATCAATTTTTCCTTTATACTTTTTTAGTCTTGAATAATCAATTATAAGTTCATTGTACATCAAACCACTCCTTAATTTTCTTAATACCTTCAACAAGAATATCTATATCTTCATATGTATTGTAAACATAAAAACTTGCTCTATTTGTTCCGTTTGGAAACACCGAAAGCTTACTTTCACTTTTTAAAATACTCATTAATGGCTGTGCACAATGATGACCACTTCTAATAGCAACACCAAATTTTTCATCTAACAGGTGAGATAAATCATGAGGATGTATTCCTTCTAAATTAAAACTAACTATTCCTAAATGCCTTTCATCTAAAGGACCATAAATTTCTAAACCATCTATTTTCCTCATTTTGTCTAAAGCATAGAATGTTAAATCATAAATATGTTTTTTTATTTCATCAAAACCTATTTTTTCAAGATATTTTATAGCCTCGCCAAAACCAACAATTCCAGCTATGTTTGGAGTGCCTGCCTCAAATTTATATGGAAGCTCATTAAAAGTTACATTATCAAAACTAACTTTATCTATCATTTCACCGCCATACAAAAAGGGTTCCATTGCTTCTAAATATTCTTCTCTACCATATAAAAGACCAACTCCTGATGGTCCTAGCATTTTATGAGCAGAAAAAACCAAAAAATCTATTCCCAATTTTTTAACATCAATTTTCTCGTGAGGGATTAATTGGGCGCCATCTACAATTAAAATTGATTCTGGAAAAATTTCTTTTAAATTTTCTATTTCTATTTCTTGCCCCGTAACATTTGAATGACCTGTTATACTAACAATTTTTGGATTGAGATTTTTAAAATTTAAAAAATCATCAATCTCAAGAGTTCCAAATCTGCCAGAAGGTCTTACAAATTCAACTCTAAAACCATGAATTTTTGACAATCTAACCCATGGAACAAAATTTGCATGATGTTCTACTGCAGATATTAATACAAGATCATTTTCTTTTAAAAAACCATACCTAATAAAACTTTCAACAATTAAATTTATCGACATTGTTGTTCCACTAGTAAAAATTATTTCTTCATTTTTAGCATTTAAAAAAGAAGCAAGAATATTTCTTGCTTCTTCCATCATTGATGTAGATTCTGAAGAAAGTGTATGAACAGCTCTATGAACATTTGAGTAATTATTTAAATAAAAAGAAGAAATTTTTTCTACTACTTGTTTAGGTTTCAAGGAACTTGCAGCACTATCTAAATATACTAATCTATTTCCATTAATAGTCCTAAACAATGCTGGGAAATCATTTCGAATATTTGATAAGAGCACTTTTAACCAGCCCCTCGAGATTGTATTTTGAAAGTTCTAAAATTAAAGGCTCAAATACCCCATTAATTATACTATTTTTTGCCTCTTCTTCTGAAAATCCACGAGTCATTAAATAAAAAATAGAATCCTCATCAATTGGAGCAGAACTAGCAGCATGTGAAGCAACAATTTCATTTTCATCTACCAATAAACTTGGAATAGCCTCCATTTTTGAATCTTTAGAAAGCAAAATACATCTTTCTTCTTCTGAAGCTTCTACATTCTTTGCTCCTCTTTTTATATCTAGTATACCACGAAATACAACTTTAGCTTCATCCGATAAAGCACCAATAGCTTTAACTTTTCCTATATTTTCTCTTCCTACAAATTTTAAAAGGTATAAAAGGTCAAAAATAGCACTTTTACCTCCAATAAAATATGGATTGATTTCTACATTAGAATTTTTTCCAAGTTTTTTTACACCTAAATAATTTGCAAATTTACCTTCACCTGAAACAAAATCTCTAATTTTAACATTTGCATTATCTTTTACCCACAAAAATAAGTTACTCACTCCAAAAGAATTATCATTAGAAAGATATAGGTTATAAATATTCAAATTTGCTCCATCTTCAACTATAAATCTTGCAGTATTATCGGAAAAATTCTTATTCATTATTATTCGTATTAAAGTCAAATTTCCCGAGACTTTATAAAAATCATTAGTAATTTCATCACTATATTCATTAATAATTGTTCTTTCATCATTAATCTCATAATAACCACCTTTTGATGAAAAAACATCCGACAATAAAATAAATTTTCTATGGCTTCCTTCAAAATCATATTTAGAAATTACTTCCAAATCTTCTTTTTTCAGGGATTCAAAATAATTTTCATATTTATATTCTGGTAATTTTATATTATTTACCTTCAATCTTTTCCAAATTGGAAAGCCAACTTTAAAATATTCACCATATTTTTCCATTATATATTTTTTACCAAATTCATTTTTCATTGAATTAATTGCCTTTACAAATACTTTTTCATCATAATCTCCATCAAAATATTCTTTAGGTTTTGATAAAACTGCTTTTTCATTATTTAAAACTAATTCGAGAGTCTTTTCCATTTCTTCACCTCACCCTATTGACGATTCAATTTCCATTTCAATCAATCTATTTAGCTCAACAGCATATTCAAATGGAAGACTTTTCACAATTGGTTCAATAAATCCTTTGACTATTAAACTTTTTGCCTCAACTTCGGATAAACCACGAGACATAAGATAGAATATTTGTTCATCTTTTATTCTCCCTATTCTAGCCTCATGGCCAATATCAGAATCGCTATTGTGCACTTCTATAATTGGCACAGTATCACTTTTTGAATTATTATCAAGCATCAAAGCTGAACATTGGACATGTGATTTACTTTTCTTTGCTTCATTACCAATTCTCAATAGCCCCCTATAAAAAGCCCAGCCTCCTCCAGCACTAATGCTTCTTGCATCTATTGTAGAACTTGTATATGGAGCAAGGTGAACAACCTTTGAACCTGTATCCATATGTTGTCCAGGACCAGCATAGGTAATTCCTAAACTTTCTGTTTTAGCACCCTTACCTTTTAAAATTGTCATTGGGTACAACATAGTTTTCATGCTACCAAGAGAACCTGAGACCCAAGACATAACTCCGTTTTCTTCAACAATAGATCTTTTTGTGTTTAAGTTATATGTATTTTTACTCCAATTTTGAATTGTCATATATTTAACTTTCGCATCTTTTTTAACATAAATTTCAACCATACCTGTGTGAAGATTTATGACATTATATCTAGGTGCCGAACAACCTTCAATAAAAGTAACTTCAGAACCTTCATCTGCGACAATTATTGTATGTTCAAGTTGACTCATTCCAGGATTACTCATCAAAAAATAAGCCTGAAGTGGCAATGGAACTTTTACTCCTTTTGGCACATATAAAAATGTACCTCCACTCCAAATTGCACCATGAAGAGCTGCAAATTTATGATCATGTGGTGGAACAAGTTTCATAAAATACTCTTTAACAAGATCAGGATACTCTTTAACAGCAGATTCCATGTCAAGAAATATAATTCCTAATTTTTGAAGCTCATTTTTTATATTCTGATAAACTATTTCAGAGTCAAATTGTGCGCCAACTCCTGCAAAATATTTTCTTTCAGCTTCAGGGATTCCCAATCTATCAAAAGCATTTTTAATTTCATCAGGAACTTCTTCCCAAGTAGTTGTTTTTTTTGCTTTTGGTTTTATATATGGAATGATTTTATTTAAATCTACTTCAGAAATATCAACACCAAATCTTGGATCATGCCAGGTTTGAAAAATTTTCAAAGATTTAATTCTAAGTTCTCTCATCCATTTTGGTTCATTTTTTACTTCAGAAATTTCTTCAATTATTTCTTTAGTTAAACCTGGCAAAGCTTTATATTCAATTTCAACATCAGCAACATAATTAAATTTTTCTTCATTAAATTCTATGCTATTCATCCAATCACCTCTTAACTATTGCATATCCTTTTTCTTCAACTTCATTTGCTAATCCAATATCGCCACTTTTAACTATTTTTCCATCAACATAAATATGTACTTTATCAACATCAAGATAATCCAAAATTCTTTTATAATGAGTAATAATTAAAACTGATGTACCTCTTTTTCTAATTTCTTTTATTTGATTAGCAACAATTCTCAATGCATCAACATCCAATCCAGAGTCAATTTCATCCAAAATTAACAATTTAGGTTTTAAAAAATAAGCTTGCAAAATCTCAGCTTTCTTTTTTTCGCCACCTGAAAATCCAACATTCAAAAACCTATCAAGAAAATCTTCTGAAACAGCTAAATTCTGTACTCTCTCTTTCAATATTGAATTAAGTTGACTAAAACTTTCATCGTCACCATGAAGTTTTCGAAATGCAGTAATTAAAAATGAACTAAATTTTATTCCATCTATTTCAAAAGGATGTTGAAAGGTCATAAATATACCCTTCATAGCTCGTTCATTTGTTGGAAGATCAATTATACTTTCTCCCTCAAATAAAATATCACCTTTTGTAACTTTATATTTTGGATTTCCCATTATAACATTAGCTAATGTTGACTTACCAGAACCATTTGGCCCCATTATTGCATGAAGTTCATTTACATCAATTTCCAAATTTACACCCTTTAAAATTTCAGTCCCATCTTCGGTTAAAACAGCATGTAAATCTTTAATTTGAAGTAATTTCTTCATCATATCTCCTCCTTAATTAGTCTATACTAATTATAGTATACCATAATTATTTAAATTGTAAACCATAATTTTGTTGCATATGTATAATTAGAAGTAAGAAAAAAAGAGGGCTAGTATTTTACCAGCCCTCTTATTGTTTAAGTTAGTTATTTGTACCTATCTATTAATATTCTGGCATTTCTGGCATTGGTGCATTATTTTTTGGTTCAGGTTTTTCAACTACTAATACTTCTGTTGTTAAGAGCATACCTGCAATAGATGCAGCATTTTGAACAGCACTTCTTGTTACTTTTGCTGGATCTATAATTCCACGTTCAAACATGTTGCAATATTCGCCTTTTAATGCATCAAAACCAAATGCTGGATCATCGTTTTCAAGAACTTTGTGTACTACTATTGCTCCATCATAACCTGCGTTCTTAGCAATTTGATGAATTGGAGCAAGCAATGCTTCATAAACTATCTTAGCACCAATCTTTTCGTCGCCGTCAAGTTCATTAACAACTTTTTCAACTGCTTTTCTTGCGCGAAGTAATGTAATTCCTCCACCAGGAACAATTCCTTCTTCAACAGCTGCTCTTGTTGCACTAAGTGCGTCTTCAATTCTATGTTTCTTTTCTTTCAATTCTGTTTCTGTTGCAGCACCAACTTTAATAACTGCTACACCACCAGCTAATTTTGCCATTCTTTCTTGTAATGTTTCTTTTTCATATTCAGAAGTTGTTTGTTCAATTTGAGCTTTAATTTGAGCAATTCTCTTTTTAATTTCTTCTTGATCACCATGTCCACCAACAATTATTGTTTCATCTTTTTTAACTCTTACAACATCTGCTCTTCCAAGATCATTTAATGTTAAATCTTCAAGGTTAATTCCTACTTCTTCGCTTGCAACTATTCCACCAGTTAAAATTGCGATATCTTGAAGCATTGCTTTTCTTCTGTCTCCAAATCCAGGAGCTTTTACTGCTACTGTGTTAAGTGTACCTTTGAGTTTGTTAAGAACAAGGGTTGTTAATGCTTCACCTTCAACATCTTCTGCGATTATAACTAATGGTTTTCCTGTTTGAGCAACTTTTTCAAGAATAGGAATTAATGGTTTAATATTTGAAAGTTTTCTATCAGTAATAAGGATGAATGGTTCATTGTAAACTACTTCCATTTTTTCTGGATCTGTTACAAAGTATGGAGAAATGTATCCTCTGTCAAATTGCATACCTTCAGTAAATTCAACAAAGGTTTCAATTGATTTGCTGTCCTCAACAGTAATTACTCCATCTTCGCCAACTTTTTCCATTGCTTCAGCAATTAATTTTCCAATTTCTTCACTGTTAGCACTAATTGATGCAACGTGGGCAATATCATCAGTGCTGGAAAGCTTTTTAGAAAGTTTCTTAATTTCTTCAACAGCAGCACTAACTGCTTTTTCAATTCCTCTTTTTACTAATATTGGATTTGCTCCTGCAGTAACGTTTTTGATTCCTTCCTTAATCATTGCTTGTGCAAGTACTGTAGCTGTTGTAGTTCCGTCTCCAGCTACATCGTTAGTTTTACTTGCAACTTCTTTAACAAGTTGTGCACCTAAATTTTCGAATTTATCTTCGAGTTCTATTTCCTTAGCAATTGAAACTCCGTCATTAGTAATTGTTGGGCTTCCCCAAGATTTTTCAATTACAACGTTCCTACCTTTTGGACCTAAAGTAATTTTAACTGCATCAGCTACTGCATCTACACCTCTTTCAAGAGCTCTTCTTGCTTCTTCGCTGAATCTTAACATCTTTGCCATACCGAGTCACCTCCTTAAATTATTAGTCTTCGATTTTTGCTAAAATATCATCTAAATCAATGATAATGTAATCTTCATCTTCAATTTTAATTTCTGTACCAGAATATTTGGAGAAAATAACCTTGTCTCCAACATGAATATCAACATCAGAATCTTCAATATTTCCAACAGCAATAACTTCTGCTTTCATAGGTTTTTCTTTAGCAGTATCAGGAAGAACAATTCCTCCTTCAGTTCTTTTTTCTTCAGTAATTGGTTTTATCAAAAGTCTTGAACCAAGTGGTAATACCTTCATGTTCGTACCCCCTTTCAAAATTTTTATGTTATCACTCTTTAACATCGACTGCTAATTTAAGTTTACCAAAAATATATAAAATGTGAAGTCTGATTTTCGGTTATTATTTCTTGATATTAGCAATTAAAAGAGAATATTATGTGTTTTCTCTCTTTTTCTTATTAATTTGATTATACAGCATAAAAAAAGGAAGGGAGGCTAACCTCCCTTCCTTTTGGTGGAGCCGATGGGATTCGAACCCACTGCCTCTACCGTGCCATGGTAGCGCTCTCCCAATTGAGCTACGGCCCCATTACATTGTTTAATTTATCATATTTTGATAAATTAGTCAATATTTACATACAAATGAAATTTTTAATGTATAATATATATAAATAATGGAGGCGAGAACTTGAATATTTTCGAAAAAATAAAGATAGATTTAGATGTAAAAGAGATTCCTACGGATTCATTAGCATACATTGGAGATGCTGTTTTTAACCTGTATATAAAACTATATTATTTCAAAAAAGCTTCCGCATATAACCTTCATAAAAAATCTCAAAATTTTATCAATAGAAAATTCCAGGCGGAAATTCTCGATCTTCTCCTTCCTCTTCTTAATGAAGAAGAATTAGCTTTTGTAAAAAGAGGTATCAATAGCAAAGGAGCAGGAAAGTATGGTAATGATCCTAGTTATAGAAAAAGTACTGGTCTTGAAGTACTTATTGGTTATCTATATCTTACTAATCAACAAAGATTATACGAGCTCTTAAAGGAGGTAATAAAATGAATCGATCTGTCATAATAGATGGTTCTGTAATTTATACTAATTTTAGCCAGATTATGGGACATAGAAAATTTGAAGAACTTTTATCTGAATTTATTAACGTATTAAAATCAAAAAATAGCCCTCTTTTAAAATCTTTGAATGCTTTCAAAATTGGCAATGAATTTGATGTAAAAAGGCTTGTAGAGTATTTACACCTTTTATCAATGAGAAATATAAAAGATATTACAAACATTATGAACTATATTAATCCTAATGATTTAGAAAAATTTATCGAAGGTTTTTATTCATTTTGGAGAAATAAACATAGATTTATGATTAGACAAGAAAAATATGTTGATGACTATAATCGACGTGCTAGTTTAGAATATACCATGACAATGGTTGGGGATCAATTTAAAGCCGTTATTAAAAATCTATATAGACAAATTCTTTCAAATATTACTAATGAATTTCCAAAAATAATGAGACAATTACCCAGCGGTGCTCAAGTAATGTTTCTATATGATTTTATAAAATGTGAAAATTTTGGTAATGTAAATTATGAAAAAATACCTACTATCTGGGGAGCAATATTCGATCCACCTGCAATATTTTACACGAAATCTAATAAAAGAAAAGGAACTGTTCCCGTAGAAACTACTAACTCGATTTTAGAAAAAATTGAATTAAACCCAAAAGAATGGTTTAGAATTCCTATTTTTGTTGGTAATTTATTATTTTTTAATTTTGTGCACAAAGAATATTTGGCTCATGGTGCAGGTCTTGCAAATCTATTTGAAATTGCTTCTCCAAAAGTTGCAAAAAATCAAAAGCCTGATGGAATTATTATTTTTGGATTAGATTCAAAGTTAATCCCTAATTATACTGAAAAATGGAAAAATGCTGTTGTTTTTAAAGATGAATCATATAATATATACATTGGAATTATTCCTGATTTTGAAGAAAATGATTATTTCGGATATATGAAAAAAACAACATTAACAGTCCATAATCTTATAAAAATTGACAAAAACAAATTACCTATTCATGGTTCTATGGCACAAATTACCTTAAAATCTGGAAAAAGCGCAGTAGCAATGTTTGTTGGGGATAGTGGTGCTGGTAAAAGTGAAACATTAGACGCACTAAACAGGTTAGATGAAGTTGCAGAAGTTAATATAATTATAGATGACATGGGAAGCTTAGACATTGCAGATGGGAAAGTTGTAGCGTTTGGAACTGAAACAGGTGCATTTGTGCGTTTGGATGATTTACCACCGGGATATGCATATCATACTATGGATAGAAGTATCTTTATGAATCCTGATAAAGTTAATGCAAGGGTAATTGTGCCATTTAATAATTATAAAGAAATCATAAAACCTACTCCAATTGATTTCTTCTTTTATGCAAATAATTATACAGAGGTTAAAAACGATAATGAAAGAATAATTTTCTTCAAAAACCCTGAAGAAGCTCTTGTTGTATTTTCAGAAGGAAAAAGAAAAGCAAAAGGAACTACCTCCGAAGTTGGATTAACAACTTCCTATTTTGCGAACCCATTTGGTGCGGTTCAAATGAAAGAAAAACATCATAAAATAGCAGAAAAATTCATGAAAAAAATGTTCGAAACAGGTGTAAAAGTGGGAGAAATCAGAACAATGCTGGGTGTAGAAGGTTATGAAAAAGAAGGAACTTTATTAGCTGCAAAAGCTTTATTAAAATTAATCGAACAAATTTGAAAGGGGTGATGAGGTGCTTAGTAAAGATATCATAAAAGATATTATTGGAACCGTATTGAAATACGGTGGAGATTTTGCAGAAGTTTTTCTTGAAAGAAAATACGAAAACAGATTTGAACTTAAAGATGGAAAATTAGAAAAAGCAAATACTCGAACTATTGTCGGAGTAGGTATTAGGGGGTTTCTTGGAACTAAAGCAATCTATGCTTATACCAACGTACTTGAAAAAGGAAACTTACTTTCTGTAGCAAAAAGAGTAGGAGAAGCTCTAGGTGAAGTGAAAGTATCAGATTTAGTTTTGAATTTTGATGATAAAAATCTCAAAAATAGACATATTGTCTATTTTAATCCAAAAGATATAGAAAAGGACAAAAAGGTAGATATAATGAAAAGAGCATATCATTTTGCTAAAAGTTTTTCTGATTTAATTAAACAAGTTGCAGTAATGTATTGGGATTATGACCAAGATGTTTTAATTGCAAATTCAGAAGGAACCTGGGCCGAAGATAAAAGAGTAAGGACCAGGTTGATGATAAGTGCTGTTGCTGAACATAATGGAAATATGGAAAGAGGATTTTATGGACCTGGTGCTGGAATGGGATTTGAATTTTTTGACAGAATAGATGTTGAAGAAGCAGCTAAAAGAGCTGCAAGAATTGCTGTCCGTATGGTAGATGCTGAACCTGCTCCAGCAGGTAAAATGCCTGTTGTTATTTCAAATGAGTTTGGTGGTGTTATATTCCATGAAGCTGTTGGTCATGCGCTTGAAGCTACTTCTGTCGCTAAGGGTGCCTCTGTATTTGCCGGAAAATTAGGACAAAAAGTAGCAGCTGATTGTGTTTCAGCCGTTGATGACGCTACTATTCCTAATGCATGGGGATCAGCAAATATAGATGATGAAGGCACACCAACTAGAAGAAATCTATTAATTGACAAAGGTGTTTTAGTAGGTTATTTAATTGATAAACTCGGTGGAAGAAGAATGGGAATGGAAAGTACTGGAAGCGCTAGAAGACAAGATTATACCTTTGCTCCAACTTCAAGAATGAGTAATACGTTCATTCTTCCAGGAAATTACTATCCTGAAGAAATTATCGCAGCAACAGAATATGGCTTATATGCTAAAACAATGGGTGGAGGATCAGTTATTCCGGGTACAGGAGAATTCAATTTCGCAGTTATGGAAGCTTATCTCATTGAAAATGGTAAAATTACTAAACCAGTTAAAGGTGCAACACTAATAGGTAAGGGATATGAAATTATCCAAAAAATTGATATGGTAGGAAACGACCTTGACAGAGGACAAGGTATGTGTGGCTCTCTATCGGGCTCTATTCCAGCTGATGTTGGTCAACCAACAATAAGAGTTTCCGAAATAACAGTTGGGGGGCGAAACAAATGACATTCAATGAATTTAAAGATAAAATATTCGCACTTGCTAAAAAAGATGGATTTGAAGTGCAAATTGAGTTTAATGAAGAAACCGAATTTTCTATTAGATATGCAAATGACGACATTGATCAATATACTGATGCTTCAAAATTTTCAGTTCTAGTAAAAGTACTTAAAGATGGGAAAATTGGAAGCTCTTCTACTGAAACCTTAGAAAATCCTGAAGAAACTTATAATGAAGCAGTTTCCAGTTGGAAAATTATAGATAGCGAAGAAGAAAACTTTTTCTTTGATGGTAAAGGTACATATCAAAGCATGGAAACATATGTTGGTGAATTTGAAAAAGTACCTGTAAAAGAAAAAATAGATTTTGTTAAACAACTCTATCAATCTGCAAAGTGCGATGAAAAAATAGCAATGGTTCCTTATGCACTATTTCAAAACTTTGTGATTTATAAAAAACTTTCAAATACACTTGGATTAGATCTTGAATTTAAATCTGATGGTGCTTATTCTTTCGCAATGGCCATTTCACAAGACACTTCAAATCACTCTGGTGTCTGGTTAAAAGTAGGAAAAAAGCCAAATGAACTTGATCCAAAAGAAATAGGAAAAAAAGCTTGTGAAGAAGCTCTTTCACTTTTAGGAGCGCAAACCGTTGAAAGTGGAAAGTACCGTGTTATTTTAAGAAACACTGCTTTTGATGATATGCTTGGACTTTTCCGTTCAATGATTTCAGCTGAAAATGTTCAAAAAAATATGTCTCCTTTGAAAGAAAAACTCAATCAAAAAATCGGAAGCGATGTCTTGAATATTTTGGATCTTCCATATCATCCTTTGAGTATTTCAAATAGGCCTTTTGATGATGAAGGTGTTCCAACTAAAGAAAAAGCTATAATAGAAAATGGCGTTCTTAAAACTTTTCTTCATAACTTAAAAACAGCAAGAAAAGATAGAGTAGAACCAACCGGAAATGCTGTACGTTCAGGTATTTCTCCAATAAATCTATACATAAAGCCTGGCGAATTATCATTTAATGAACTTCTTAAAAAATTAGGTAATGGACTTGTAATTATCGGTGTAGATGGAATGCACTCAGGAGCCAATCCAATTTCTGGAAACTTCTCACTTGGAGCAAGAGGCTATAAAGTTGAAAATGGCAAAATAGTTGGTGCGGTAGAACAAATTACAATTTCAGGGAACTTTTTGGAATTACTTCAGAACATAGAATCTGTTGGAAATGATTTACTTGTTACCTTTGGAACTATAACTCCGAGTGTACTAGTAAAAGAATTAGATATTGCTGGTAAATAGCAAAGTGGGGTTAAATCCCCACTTTGTTTTTTAAGGAGGCAAAAAAATGATAATTGTTGATGGTCATTTCGATCTACTTCCTTTAGTTTACGAAAAAAGAAAGAACAACCAAAAAAATGTTATTAAAAATTTCTTTTTTGACGATATTCAACAAGGAAAAGTTAATATTATTGTCTCATCATTATTCATAATGGATAAATATTTACCAGAAATGGCACTTAGAGTTGCACTCGATCAGATAAGCTTTTTACATTATGAAATTGAAGAAAGTGAAGGAAAATATATTCTCTGTAAAAATTTTAAAGATATTGAATTTGCAATTAGTTCAAAAAAGTTGGGTATACTATTATCTTTCGAAGGTATTGAACCAATTTATAATGATTTTTATCTTCTTAGAATCTTTTATAATCTCGGTGTACGGTTTATAAGCCTAACATGGAACAGAAGAACTTTTGCAGCAGATGGAATTGGTGTAAAAAATTCAGATAGCGGACTAACTGACTTTGGATTAATGGTCATTAATGAGGCACAAAAATTAGGAATGATAATAGACGTCAGTCATTTAAACGAAAAAGGATTCTGGGATGTAATAAAGCATTCAACAAAACCAATAATAGCATCACATTCAAATTCCAGAAAAATCTTTGATTCTCCAAGAAATCTTACAGATGAACAGATAAAGGCTATTGCAAGCACAAATGGTGTTATTGGTATTAATGCCAATGGTATGTTTGTGTCAGAAAATAAAGAAGAAAACAACGAAATAGGTCTTTTTAAACATATCGCTCACATTTCTAATCTTGTGGGTGTAGAACATGTCGCTCTAGGCCTAGATCTTTGTGATGGATTTAGAAACGAACCTATGGATTCTTTAAATGGCTATAAATCTTTGTATAAACTTTATGAAATATTGGATATCAATGGCTTCACTAAAAATGAAATAGAACTTATTTTTGGAAAAAATTATTTGAATCTTTATAAGAAATACTTGAATTAATAAAATTAACAGTATAAATGATTTACAAAAATTTGTTTTTATTTTAAAATTGTATTAGAAAAAAGTTAAGGAGGAATGCATGTGCCCTACCCCAGACTCATAATAAGTCTTAACGATATTTATCAAAACGCTTTAACTCTCAAAAAAATGTGTGATGAGAAAGGCATAGAATTAGTAGGCGTAACAAAATTAACCTTGGGAGATCCAAAAATAGCTACAATATTAAAAGAAGCTGGAATTTCTAAACTGGGAGATTCAAGGCTTAAAAACATTAAAAAATTAATTGAAAACAATATACCTGGTCCATTTCAATTACTTAGAATACCTATGATTTCTGAACTTGAAGAGGCAGTTATTTACGCCGATGAAATATTGGTATCAGAGGAAAAAACTGCTTTAATCATAGATGAAATTGCTCAAAAATATGACAAAAATATACAAATAATTTTAATGATAGATGTTGGAGATTTAAGAGAAGGAATTTGGTATGAAGAAGCCCCTCAAAAAATTGCTAAACTTTTTGAAAAATTAAAATTTGTTGATATTAGAGGAATTGGTACTAACTTAGGATGTTTTGGTGGAGTTCTTCCAACTGAAAAAAATATGAATCTAATGATTGAAATTAAAAATTATCTAGAAGAAAAATTAAATAAGAAACTTATCGTATCAGCGGGTAATACAGTTGCTCTAAAACTTTTAGAAGAGGGAAAACTACCTGAGGGTATTAACCAATATAGAGTAGGAGAAGCACTCCTTCTTGGAACAGATGCTACAGGTCATAGAGAAATTCCTTATCTTTCACAAGATACTGTAATACTTGAAGCTGAAGTTGTTGAACTTGATTATAAGCCATCTGTTCCAGTAGGGAAAATTGGAAGAGATTCTATGGGAAGAATCCCTAAATTTGAAGATAAAGGTTGGAGAAATAGAATAATACTAGCAATTGGTGAACAGGATATCGACTCATCTGGTTTAAAACCTTTTGATTTAGGTATTAATGTTTTACATGCCTCTAGTGATCATACTATTGCTGATATCTCTGAATCTTCATTTGAATATAATGTTGGAGATATTGTTAAATTTAGACTTTCATATGGTAGCGCTTTAAGAGCATTTACTAGTCCTTTTGTAGAAAAAGTTTATAAATAAAATAACTTTCCCAAATGAACTTACCTTTCGGAAGTAAAACAAATAAAAAAGTTAATTGTTCACATTTCAAACATCATAGCTTCGGTACTCCACAAGAACCAAGTTTTTTAATCTTACCAGATATCTTTCTTCATTGTATAATTGTACTTATTCTTCTATTAACTTTTTTTATTCTTCTTTAATATGTACTTTTTGGTATACCTGCTATTTTTAACAACAATTAAATATGAAATTCTTTTGTCAATCCTTTTATTATTTCAATTTTTGTTTTTTTATTCCTCTTTTTTCCTACCAAAAGTTTTAAGTATGCTTTCTCTGCTCTTAATCTTTCTGTTTTTTTAACCTACCACTTGATTATACTAACATGTATTAGAAAATTCTTTATCTAAAATCGCACTCTACTTTCGAAAATACCTAAATGAAAAGAAATAGTTTTCATTGAAAATTTTTCATCTAGTTAAAGTCTATTGATTTTTTGCTTCAACTTTGAAGAATACTTTTTAAACTTTTGTTCTTTCTTATTCAAAAAAAAAAAAAAACACCCCCTCTTTGGACTGAACCCAAGAAAAGGAACGAAATAAAAAACACCCCCGGAAGTGATAAAATATAACTATCTAGGGGGTGTTTTTCATTGGCAAAGAAAGGG
>JASKLO010000023.1 GCA_030153605.1 Thermosipho sp. (in: thermotogales) | reverse complement strand
ATTTTCATACCATTTAACTTCTCCTTTTTGCATTAATACAATTTGATTGTATTTTTAATTAATTTTAAACCGCAATATCTTATGTAAAAAATGTGTGTGTGTTTGATTAATATAGAAATTCTTTTCGATACTAATTCAAATAATTGCGTTATCAAAAATATTTTTTACATGACGATTGCTCTTTTCATTTTGAAGTTCTCAGAAATATTTCATAAAAAAATAATAAAACTAACACTAACTTAAAATAACTATATATCATCCTGAACATCAAGATAATAATTAATTATTTCATCATCCTTAAAGAAAATTTTATGTTCTCTTTCATAACTTTCTTTTGAATCGCTCGCATGTATTAAGTTCTTTGTAATAGTTAAAGCAAATTCTCCTCTAATTGTTCCTGTTCCTGCTTTTAAAGGATCTGTATTTCCTATAATATGTCTTACCATTTCAACTACTCGAGGGGCTTCTACTATCATAGCAACAACTGGTCCACCTGTTACAAATTCAATTAATTCATCATAAAAATCTTTACCTTTATGAATTTCATATAGTTTTTCTGCCTGCTCTCTAGTCATCCAAAATAATTTCATAGCTACAATTTTAATTCCTCTTTGTTCAAATCTTTTAATTATTTCTCCTACAAGTCCTCTTCTTACGGCATTAGGTTTCAAGTAGACAAACGTTCTTTCCATGAAAGCACCTCCACATATTCAAAATTAGTTGAAAGAGCTTTTAAAACTTCCCACATTTCACCATTAGGATATTTAGTAAGAACAAAAATAAAGTCCTCATCAAAAATTTTTGGTAATGACTTTATAACATCTATTTGCCCAATATATTCTGGAAATAATTTTTTCCCATCTTTATTTTCAATACATTCTTGCTGAATATCTCTACCAATCAATTTTGTTAAAGGTATTTTTGTAGATTTAGAGTATAATTCCTTGAAAGCAGCATCTATAGCGAAAACCACTTTAGGATGACCTGGAAAATTTCTTTCCAGTTTCTCTGCAATACAAAAAGTATCATTTATTGTTGATGATTCTACAACATGCCTGTATTCCTCAATAACTCCCATTATAGTTTTATAATTTTCTCCTCTATTTCTCTCTGGGAAAATTGCGCCTACTCCAGAATGTACATCATCTGTAATTTCAATAACTACATATTCGCCAAACTCTGACCTTCTTAAGTTATAGAAAAATTTCATTGGTTATCACCTCCGATAATATTCCAAAGTTCTATTGTTAAATCTTGCGAAATAGTATTCATATATGATAAAAATTCAAGTAATGAATCTCTATCAAAGGTTTTTAAAATATTTGCAAGTGCAGAAACAGTTAATTTACCTTCTTGAATCATCTGATAAATATAGTTATAATCAATGTACTTCAAAGGATTGATTTTTATAACATTTAATTTTCTATAAACAGATGAAATATTAAATGGGTTTTTTCCTATATCTATCTTTAGAGCGATAGCTTTCCATAAAGGGGCCACATCTCTTCCACCTAACAAATCTTTCCCATCCTGAGAAATAATCATCAAAGTTTTACCATCTGCGCCCATAAACCAGGCATACTGTTCAGCAGTTCCAGTTTTACCCACAATATATCTTCCAGGAATATTAGCCCTTACACCTGTTCCTCTTTTAACAACTTCCCGTAAAATATTTATCAAAAGATAACTTGCTTCAAGAGGACTTCTTTTGGAATTTTTAATAACATTACTAACGTTAGTTTTTGCTTTATAATAAACAGCACCATCATAGCTAATAACTTCATCAACTATATGTGGCTCAATAACAATTCCTCCATTTAAAAGTGCTGAAAAACCTTTTGCTAGCTCCTCATGTGAAGTTTCAAGTGTGCCAAGGGAAAGTGTTAAGTCATTTGGATAAAAACCACCAATTTTTAGCTGATCTTTTAAAAATATCCGCACATTATTATCCCCTAACATCAAATATAAATTAAGGGAAGGAATATTCCTTGAATGCACTAAAGCTTCTTCCAATGATGTCTGTCCAAAATAATTCTTTTCAAAATTTTGAGGAGTCCAATCGCCTATCTTTATTGGCAAATCAAAAAGTTTAGAATCAAGATTATAACCATCAAGGAGGGCTTTATAATAATAAAATGGTTTAATTAAAGAACCTGTTTGCCTTCTCCCACTATTCACCCCTTTTCCAAAATACCCTAAAATTTCACCAGTTGTATAGTTGAAAATTAATGCTGCATTTTTATCAGATAACACCTCATCTAAAATTTCTTTATAATCTTTTATCAAAGTTGTTTTAACTCTAAATCCTTTTCTCAAAATATCTAAATTAAACCCCAATTCTTTTAATTCTTCAATAACTCTCCAGAATATATCCTCATCATATTTTTTTTCTACAATTTTATTTGAATTCACCTTTAAGATTTCTTCTGAATATTTTTTATAATCATCTTCAGATAAGACGCCTTCATTGAGCATCCTTTTTAGAACGATTCTTGCTTTTTCATAATGCCCTTTTAAATCTTGAGGATTATAATATTCTGGAGATTTAACAGTATTTACAAGTAATGCTATTTCAGGTAGAGTCAGATCTTTGGGTTCTTTACCAAAATAATATTTAGCAGCCGTACCAAAACCATATATTCCATTTCCCATATATACAGTATTTAAATAGAGTTCTAGAATTTCATCTTTTGTACGTATCTTTTCAATATAAAAAGAAATAAATATTTCTTTTATTTTTCTCTGTATTGTTCTCTCTTGAGTAAGATATAAACTTCGGGCAAGTTGTTGTGTTAAGGTACTACCTCCTTGGACATTTTTTTCAATTAACGTTTTGTAAATGCCTCTAAAAAGCCCTAAAACATCTATTCCCATATGATTAAAAAAATCCTCATCTTCGGAAATAATTAAAACGGTAATTAATTTTTCAGGATATTCATCTAAGTTGTACCAGAGAGCTTTTGGAAAATAAAAAGGGGTTCCATCGGAATATTCAATAATTAAACTTGATGGAATAACTGTCTCGGGTTCAGGAAGATTTTTTGTAAAGGAAGTATATAAATAATATAATCCAAAAAATGATAAGGCAAAACCTAAAATAAATACTATCAATTTTTTCATATTATACCTCTCTTAAAAAAAGGATTAAATTTAAATAAATCTGAAATTTTACATATTTTTTCATGTCCAGGTAAAATAAACATATTTTCATCAAAATCTAAAAACAATTCATTCAAATTTTTAATCGTTTTATTCATTAATTCTTTCGAGCCACCTAAATCGCTTCTTCCAATTGTGTTACAGAATATAGTATCACCAGTGAAAATTAAATCTTCAATAATTATTATCCTAGAACCAAGGGTGTGCCCAGGTGTTTTTATTGTATAGAAATGCTTATCTATATCTTTTGTTTTTCCTTTAAAAATAAAATTTTTTCCAAAAAGCCTAGAAAAATTTTTATTTGAATCATATAAAAGCTCTTTATCTTCTTTTGATATATAAACATCTACAACATTTAATTCAACAAGTCCAGCAATATGATCATAATGTCCATGTGTTAATAGCACTTTAACAGGTTTTCTTTCTAAATATTCGCCGATCCCAAACCCAGGATCTACAACAAAAATTTCACCATTTCTTTCAAAAATATACGTATTTGTAGCTATAAAACCAGATGTTTTAATTAACTTGAATTCCAAATTTTTCACCTACTTGTCTTTTCCTCTAAAATTATACCATGAGATTTTTTAATATATACTTTATATCAAACCTCATTAAATTTTCAACTTTAAACTTTTATTTTTAATTTTCAAAATTTAGAAAGTTTAATTTACATTATTTCAATCAAATTTTAAAATTTGATTTACAAAGTTAAAGTCATATTGACATTTAAATTGTTGTATAATTTTTATATGAACAAAATGAGGAAAATCCTTATTTTATTATTTTTAATTTTAACTTTTTCAAATTTAATAGCAAGTATTACTTTAAAAGTCGGGATATGGGACGATTATCCTCTTTGTTATATGGAAAATAATAACCCAAAAGGAATATATGTTGAATTATTAAACTATATTGCTTCAAAAGAAAAATGGAACCTTGAATATGTCTATGATACTTGGGTAAACTTATTGTATAAACTCCAAAATGGAGAAATTGATATTTTAACTTCTATTGCTTATACAGAAGAAAGAGCGAAAATATTTGATTTTAACAATGTATCGGTAATTGATAATTGGGGAGTGATAGTTTCAAAACAACATATCAACAACATTATTGAACTTTCAAATAAAACTATAGCATTAATGGAAAAAGATATTTACGCTGAAAAATTTTTGGAGCTCACAAAATCCTTTAATTTAAACAATTTTACAATTATTTGGACTAATTCATATGAAGAAATTTTAAAATATATTGAAGATGGCAAAGCTGATGCAGGCATAATATCTCGTCTTTCCTCTATTATTCTTTCTAAAAAATATTCTTTTGTAGAAAGTCAAATAGTTTTTGGCCTAGTTGAGTTAAGATTTGCTTTCAAAAAAGGTGATGAGATTAATAAAACAATTATCCCAGCTTTAGATTATCACTTAAATGAACTTAAAATCAATCCAAAATCAGTTTATTGGAAAACACTTAATAAGTATTTAAAAGAAACAGTTATACCAGGCTGGTTGAAAATTTTATTATTCATAATATTACCTTCTCTTGCTATAATAATTTTAATAGCCTTTTTCATTATCAAAACCCTTAGAAAAATTATTCGTGAAAAAACTAAAGAAATTTCCGAATCACATACAAATTTATTGAAAACTTTAGAACTTGCCTCCGAATTTATTATAGCTACTGATTTATCTGAAGAAACTTTTTTAAAAAAAGTTTTTGATTTAACTTTAAAATTAGTACCAAAAGCAAAATCTGGTTCAGTTTATTTTATTGACCAAGGAAAAATAAGATTTATAGATGCAAAAGGTCATTCGTTAGAAAAACTAAAAGCGTTAGAAATTGATGCAAAATACTTTTACATTCCAGATAAAACTGAAATAGTTGACATGCAAAAAATATTCAAAAACCACAAAGAAACAATGCCAGAAGAACTCTACAAGCAATTAAAATCAGCTACAAAAAAAATGAAACATTCGATTCTTTCTCCGTTAAAGATTGATGATAAAGTATACGGGATCTTATCTTTAGATATACCAGCAGAGAGCACAGAATCTTTTTCAGATATTGACGTACAATTAGTTGACTATTTTTCAAAAATTATATCTGCATTTTACCAGGTTAAAATATATATAAAATTACAAGGAATATTCCTTAAAAACATTGTTTTAGCTTTAGTTAATGCACTTGAAGCTTACGATATTTATACTCGTGGGCATTCCGAAAGAGTTGCATTATATGCTACTCAAATAGCTGAAAAAATGGGACTAGATAAAGAAATTATAAGAAAAATATATTGGGCAAGTCTTGTACATGATATTGGTAAATTAAACATTCCCCACGAAATATTAAATAAACCATCTAAATTAACTAAGGAAGAATATGAAATAATAAAACAACACCCTATAAAAGGATATCAAATTTTAAAAGAACTTGAAGGTCTTTCTAATATAGCTGAAATAGTAAAATATCATCATGAAAGATGGGACGGAAAGGGATATCCCGAAGGTTTAAAAGGTGAAGAGATACCTTTAGAAGTTAAAATAATAGCAGTTGCTGATAGTTATGATGCAATGACAACAGAAAGGCCATACAGAAAGGCTTTAACTAAAGAAGAAGCTATAAAAGAACTTCTCAAAAACGCTGGAACTCAATTTGATCCTAAAGTTGTTGAAGTTTTTGTTCAGATATTAGTAAGAAAAGCTGAAATCGTTGTAAAAGAGTAGTTTTATAAAAATTCCTTTATCCTTCTAAATCCTTCCTCAAGATTTTCAATAGAATTTGCAAAAGAAAGTCTAACAAAACCTTTTGCATCAAAAGCACTCCCAGGAACAAGTGCTACTAATTTTTCTTCAAGTAATTTTTCACAAAAAATTTCATCATCTTCTATAGGGGTTTTAAAAAACAGATAAAAAGCACCTTTTGGATATACAAAATCAAGGCCAATACTTTTTGCCATTTTTACTGTAAAGTTTCTTCTTCTTTTAAATTCTTCAATCATATACGAATTATCAATTTCATTAGCAACAGTTGCTGCATATTGGGCTATAGAATTTACAGAAGAAGTTGTATGTCCTTGAAGTTTTGCAATTCTTTCATATATTTTTTTATTTTTTAATGCGGCATATCCAAGTCTCCAACCTGTCATTGAATAAGTTTTGGAAAAAGCATTTATATATATCAATAATTCAGGATTGACAAACTTAGAAAAAGTTGTAAATTTACCTTCATACACAAGGCTATCGTAAACTTCGTCAGCAATAACAAATAAATTATTTTCGTTTGCTATTTCAGATATTTTTTTTACTATTTCTTCTGGATATACAGAACCAGTGGGGTTGTTTGGAGAGTTAACTAATATTGCTCTTGTTTTTGGAGTAATACTTTTTTTCAATTCTTCTAAATCGGGCAAAAACTCATTTTCAAATTTTGTTTTTATAATCACTGGTTTGGCACCAGTTATTAAAACCATTGGAATATAACTAACCCACATGGGGGAAAACAAAATAATTTCATCATCTTTATCAAGAATCGATAAAAGAGCATTAAATATTGCTTGTTTTCCTCCATTTGTTACTATAATTTCATCTTCATTGAAAAATATACCTTTTTTTTCTAATAAAATTGATATTGTCTTCCTTAATTCAGGGATTCCTTTACTATTTGTATATTTTGTAAAATCTTTATCTAAAGCTTCCTTGGCTTTAAGTTTAATTTCTTCAGGAGTTGGAAAATCTGGCTCGCCAGTTGTTAAATTTATTACATTTTTTCCTTCTTTTTTAAGCTTTGTTGCAAGAGCATTTATCTTCAAAGTTTTTGACTCAGGAATTTGATCAATGATTTCCATGTAAAATCCTCCTTATTTAATTATCAAAAAATATCTAACATATTCTTTTCTATCTTCTCCTCTCACACTTATCATTAAACTATTAAATTCATTGTTTATATCAAAAGGCCCTGCATAGATAATTCTATCTTTTTCATAACTTTCCACTATACCTTTTTCTCTTATATATACAACTGGATTTATAAATTTTCTAGGGTTTTTTATTTTAGCTTCTATATACAATTTTCCATCTTTCCAATAATAAGGATTATTTTCAACTATTAAAGGCTCTCTAGATAATACATATCTAACATGCGCTTCAGTTGCCCAATCCTCTAGAAGTGCTTCTCTTGGGATCTCATAAGGAGAAATTTCTTTTGAATATGGACCAGATAGTTGAATTAGCCCCAATTTAAAACCGTTTTTCTTTAATACTTCTATCATTTCATCGTTATAATATCCATATGGATAAGCATAATATTTCAAATCAGAATTCATATGAGCTTTCCAAATTTTAATGCCCTTCTTTAAATCTTCTTCAAAATATTCAATAAATTCCTGTTTCCCTAATTTTTTTAAAAGGGTTGGAAATTTTTCGTGAGAATAAGAATGATGCCCAAATTCAACACCATACTCAGACATTTCTTTGATCATATCCCAGGTTAAGTATTCTTCTGTGTCTATTCCTTTAAAATATAAAAATATGGAAAAAGGCACATTATATTTTTTAAACACAGGAAAAGCTTTTGTGTATACCGTCCTATATCCATCATCAATTGTAAACACAACAGCATTTTCTTCTTCTTTATTACCATTTATATAATCTTCTAAATCTTTTAATTTCCACACCTTATATCCAAGCTCTTTTACTAATTTTATATGTGTTTCTAATTCATCAGTCCATGTATTCGTAGTAGGATATCTTTCATCATCAAATCGGTGATAAACAAAAACAACAATATTTGAAAAGTATAAAGCATTTAATATAAACACCAAAAATAAAACTAATATTTTTTTCATATTTCACCTCTAATTAATATTTTATATATTATTTTCAATTTTTCCATTTTTAAATAATTAAGCAATAGCATACAAATATGAGATTCTAAGAGTTTTTAAGATATAAAAAATAATTAACAAAACATTGTATCAAATTTTCCGGATCTTCAATTTTCATAATATTCGATCTAAATTCCCTAGCTCCTTTTAATCCTTTGGTATATCCAGCAATAAATTTTCTAAATTCAACAACAGCCATATTTCCAATTTCTCTTTTTAACAATTCAAAATGTTTCAGAATAACATTTAATCTTTCTTCAAAACTTGGTGTTCTATCTGAAAAAATCCATGGATTACCAATTGAACTTCTTCCAATTAACACTCCATCTGCACCTGAGACTTCCATTGCAACTTTTGCATCATCTAAAGAATTAATATCGCCATTTATATATAAAGGAATGTAGCCCTTGTTTTTTATCTCCCATGTAGCTTTCCCAGAATACATTTGTTTTGCAGTCCTTCCATGAACAGCTATCATATCGGCGCCAGCTTCTACAACTGCATCATAAATTTTTTCAAAGTTATCTTCTTCAAAACCTAGGCGAACTTTTACTGATACTTTACTTTTAACCGCCTTTTTTACTTCTTCAATAATTTTTTTCAATTTCTTGACATCTTTTAAAAGAGCGCTTCCAGCGCCTTTTTTAATTACCTTTCGTACAGGACAACCAGCATTTATGTCAATCCATGCTCCATTTTCTTCAAGTATTTTGGCAGCATCTGCCATAACAATGGGATCTGAACCAAATATTTGTATTCCAACCTTATCTTTTTCATCTTTTTTGGGTATATATTTTTCGTTAATTTTTATATTTCTAATCAAACTTTCGGAACTTATCATTTCTGTGTAAGCAAATTCAGCTCCAAAATCAAAACATATTTTTCTAAAGCTGTAATTTGTAATCCCTGCCATGGGAGCTAAACCAATCTTACCTAGCACCATAAACCTCCTCTAAATAAGGTATTAGTTCATCAGGAACAAATCCATAAATACTTAATTTTTTCTTTAATCTTTCTCTAATTAGAGTTGAGGATATTTGAATCAAAGGAAGATCAAGTATATAAATTGAGCTTGAAAGTTCTCCCAAAGCATTTTCAGCTCTTTTTATAACTTCCAAATTCTTGTATCTCGGATAAACAATCATTTTAACTTTGTTTAAAAGTTCTTCATACTTATACCATTTTTCTATTGTTAACAAGGCATCTTCGCCTACAAGGAAAAATATATTGTCGAAAGTTTTTTTATAATGATTTACTGTATTTATTGCATAACTTACTCCTCCAAGTTTATTTTCAACATCACTTACAAAAAGTCCAGTTTTTTTGAAAGCAATTTTTGTAAGTTCATATCTTATTCCAAACGGTACCTCAACTTCCTTGTGAGGAGGAATTGAACTTGGTACAATATGAAAATCAGATTTTTCAAATAATTCTTTTACCATTTGAGCAATAATTATATGACCGTTGTGAGGAGGGTTGAAAGAGCCTCCAAAAATTACTAAACTATTCTTTATATTCAAAAGCTCTGCCGGCAACCCAAACTGTATCCCCATCTTTCACACCAGCCTTTCTGAGTTTCTCCTCAAGACCATTTTTATTCAAAAGATCCATAAATTTCCTAAATCCATCCTTTTGATTTAAATTTAATCTTTTTG
The DNA here is from genome assembly GCA_030153605.1 of Thermosipho sp. (in: thermotogales). GTDB lineage: Bacteria > Thermotogota > Thermotogae > Thermotogales > Fervidobacteriaceae > Thermosipho_A. Next base: position 15,700 of record JASKLO010000023.1, on the reverse strand, counting down.
CCCACTCTTCAACATATGTTCCACTAACTACAAAGTCGCCATCTTCGTCCTTAATTATCTCAATCATAAATCTTTCGGGAAGATTTTTCCAAACTGGTTTTGGCCTTTTTATTGTCTCGTTAACAACTTCTCTGTCCTCAATAAGTTTTTTACTTTTTTTAACTATTTCATATAATCTATAAACTGCTTCTTTTAAACCCTGTCCTGTTAATGTGCTAGTTGGAAAAACCTCTTTTCCTGTTTTTCTTTTTAATTCTTCTACTCTTCTTGATAATTCTTCATCATCAAGTAAATCTATTTTGTTAGCTATAATTATTTCTTCTTTTTCTGATAAATCTTTACTAAAAAATTCCAACTCTTTTCTTATGTCAAAATAATCTTGAACGGGATCTCTTCCTTCCATACCAGAGATATCAATAACATGAGCAATAACTGTACAACGTTCAACGTGCCTTAAAAAAATATTTCCTAATCCAGCCCCTTCATGTGCACCTTTAATCAAGCCGGGTATATCGGCAATAACAAATTGCATGTTTTCAACTTTTACTACACCTAAATTTGGAATTAAGGTTGTAAAAGGATAACTAGCTATTTTGGGTTTAGCGTTACTTACTTTAGATATAAAAGAGCTTTTGCCAACGTTGGGATATCCAACCAATGCAACATCAGCTAAAAGCTTTAACTCCAAAACTAATTTTCTTTCTTCTCCTTCTGAACCTCTTTCTGCTATTTTTGGGGCCCTCATAGTAGATGATTTAAAATGAACATTTCCTCTTCCACCTTTTCCTCCACGTGCAACGCATACAACCATTCCAGGCTTATCTAAATCTGCTAAAATTTCTCCTGTTTCAAAATCTTTTACAACTGTTCCAACGGGAACATCTATAATCACATCTTCTCCATTTTTTCCATGTTTTTTTGCACCTTTCCCATTTTCTCCATTCTGTGCGATGTATTTTTTCTTCTCAGAAACAGTTAAAAGTGTTGAAAGTTCTGGATTTGCTCTTAAAAAAACAAAACCTCCATCTCCACCATCTCCGCCATCAGGGCCTCCTTTTGGCACATATTTTTCATGTCTAAAGCTTGCAGAACCATCTCCGCCTTTGCCGCCTTTTACATAAATAACCACTCGATCAATAAAATCGGCCTTATTCATATTTATCACCTCTACATATTATATTTTACCAAAACAAAAAATCCCCCAAAAAAGGGGGCGATGGAGCCAACGGAGGGACTCGAACCCTCAACCTACGCATTACGAATGCGCCGCTCTACCGTTTGAGCTACGTTGGCACAATAACCTAATCACCAATTTTATTTTATCAAACACAATTCAATTGTCAATTAAAATTAAACTACAAACTCTTTATACTCTGCTTGCCATAAAGAAGTACCAGGTGGTACTATTTCATCTATTTCTTTCATTATTTCATCTGGCAAATTAACTTCAAGAGCTTTTAAATATAAATCAAATTGTTCCTTTGTCCTTGGCCCTATAATAGGAGCTGTAACATCTTCGTTCTTTAAAATCCATGCTACTGAAAAAGGTACAGGATGAATTCCTAACTTTTCAGCAATTTTAATAATCTTTGAAACTGCTTCAATCCTTTTTTTGCCAAGAGGAGTATCTCTGCTCATATCAATCCATTCTGGATGTTTTTTTGCTCTACTTCCTCTTTCTAATTTTTTCAAATACTTTCCTGTTAACCAACCACCAGCAAGGGGGCTCCAGGTTACAATTCCTACACCATATTTTCTTGCATATGGCAAGAGTCTTGCTTCAATTTGTCTTTCTATAATACTATATGGTGGTTGTTCAACTACAAATCTTTCAAAGTTTCTTTTATCACTTATCCATTGAGCTTCAACAAGTTGCCACACTGGAAAAGTGGATGTTCCAATATATCTTACATATCCTTTATGAACCAAATCATTTAAAGCATCTAAAGTTTCTTCAATAGGCGTATCGGGATCAGGTCTGTGAATATAGTAAATATCAATATAATCAGTTTTAAGCCTTCTTAAACTCTCTTCAATTTGTTTCATAATATGCTTTCTGCTATTTCCTCTATCATTTGGACCATCTCCCATTGGACCATGTACTTTAGTAGCTAAAACAACTTTATCCCTTTTTCCTTTTAATGCCTTTCCTACAATCTCTTCTGATTTTCCTTTATTATATACATTAGCTGTATCAATAAAGTTTCCGCCCATATCCAAGAACTTTTCTATTATTTCTATCGCTTCTTTTTCAGAAGTTGGTCCCCCAAAATTCATTGTACCAAGGCAAAGTTCAGAAACTTTTAATCCTGTTCTTCCAAGCCTTTTAAAATTCATAAACTCTCCCCCCTTTTTTACAAAATGATCAGAGGAACATAAAGCTCATCATCTGTTAATGAACCATGCATGCCTTGAAGTTTATCTTCACCACCAGTATATTGATAAGTAAAAGCAAAATTTCCTTTTGTAATCAATACTAAATCACCTATCCTATTTAAAGTTTCAGGATGCAGTTTTCCTATGCCAAAGTATCCATCAGATAGAATATCTTTAGAATCATAAATCTCAAATCTACCTTCAAATTTTTCATTTAAATATTCCTTAAATAGATTTTTCTTTCCTGCTTTAAGATAAAAATACATCATTCTCATTTCTCCAGTTGGAGGCAATCTTAAAAACTTTCTTAACTCATCTCCCAAGTAAATATTATTATCTCTAGGGGTTTGAACCATACCATGATCTGCTGTAATAAAAACCCGAGTATTTTTACTTTTATGTCTTTCAACCAGATTTTTTAATTCTTTTAACAGGTATTCTGCCTCTTTTTCATATGAATAACTATTTGGACCTTTTTTATGTCCAAGACCATCTAACATACCGTAATATACAAACAAAACACCTTTGAATTCACTTTGCAGTTGTTTCTCAATCAATGCAAACATATCTCCGAGTGTATAGTAAGTTAAAACACTTGCGTCTTTTTGAATCAAAAAAGAGAGGCCAGAATTTGCTATATTTGAGCCTGTTAGAATACCTGCATAATTTCCTTCTTTTTTTATATCTTGAAATACATTTGGTAGCCTTTTAATTTTTCTTTTAATCAAAGTATCATAACTAACATTAGACATACCTGGATAACTAAAATCAATCATATTTAAAATCGTTCCAATTTCACGTAAAAATTGTATATATCCAAGAAGACCATGCTCCTGGGGAGTTAACCCAGTCATAAGGCTGGTTATAGCAGAAACGGTTGTAGTCGGAAATACGCTGCTTAATCTCATAAACTTTTCAAAATTAATCTTCTTATTTAATTTCACAAATTTGTTATAACCAAGACTGTCAATAATTATAACTATTACTTTTTCTGCTCCCTCTAGTTCAGGGGCTAGTATTTCATACATAGTTTTGTATTCTTCGTGAAGTAGTCCTGAACCAAATTTTTTAAGCAAAACATTAACAAAAGAAACAATCCCGTTTTTATAGTCTGGCTTCAACATAATCATCTCCCAAAAATAAGGCCGCATAATGCGGCCTTTATTTTTATCCTTTTACTGATCCTTTTGTTAAACCACCAACAAGATATTTTTGCATTGAAAGGAACAATATAACCATTGGAGTCATTCCAATTAAAGCAGCAGCTGAGAATAAACCCCATTCAGTTTCAAATGGCCCTGTAGAAAATGTCCAAAGACCAACAGCATATGTATATTTATCAACATCCTGTAATATAATTCTTGCCAAAACAAATTCATTAAATGTTCCCATAAAGCTCAAAATTACTACAACAGCAAGAATTGGTGAAGCAAGAGGCAGTACTATCCTCCAGAATGTTTGCCAACGGGTTGCACCGTCAATCATTGCAGCTTCTTCTAATGAACTTGGTATTGTATCATAAAATCCTTTTATCAAATACATATTAAATGCTATTCCACCTAAATAAACAAATATTAATCCACCTAAAGTATTTAATCCAAGAATTGGAATATATCTACCAATAAAGCTTAAAAAGCCATACAATGCAACCATATACATTATTGCAGGAAACATCTGAATTAAAAGTAATGACATTATACCATACTTTCTCCCTCTAAATCTCATTCTGCTAAATGGGTACGCTGCAAGGGCATTAACAAGAGTTGTAATTATTGCAACAAGACCAGCTACAATAACACTGTTTAAAATCCATCTTAAAAGGTGGTGTTCGGTTTTTTCTTTCCATATTTGATCAACTCTAAATAATCTTTTATCTATCTCTTTTAAACTCTTATTTGCTCCTTTTAAAGGTAGAAAATCAATTAAATCTACAGCCAATTTTGAAGCAAGGCTTAGATTTGAAGCTAATTTAGCAGGATAATCTGACTGAATTTTTGGAAAAAGCATAGTTAAAGCAGAAATTCGAATCTTTATTCCGTTTTTTGCAGATTTTATTGCATTAGGACCTATTTCTTCAATATTACTTACATATTTATCAAATTCTTCCACAAATTCTTTCATATCTTCAGAAAAGGCCTCGTATCTTTTTTCAAAATTCATGTACGATTCAACCCAATCCATGTTTCTCAGAAATTTCCTCATTTCTTTTCTTCTTGTTTCATCATTAACGTATGAAAGATAGTTGTTTAGGCTTGTTCTCAATGATTTTATTGCAAAGTAAGTTTTTCTAATATCCTTCGGTAAATTATATTTTTCAACTTTAGAAACAAAAGAAGAAATTTTCCCGTCCAAAATTACACTGTAAACAAATCTTTCAGCATCTACAATTTCAAGTTTTTTTCTTTCATACTCCGATATTAATTCTTCTAATTTCAATTTATTTTCTTCAAGTTCTTTAGTTAAAACACTTAAAAGATTTGAATATTCAAGATATTTATCAACAACATTTGAAAAGTTTTTAATTAAATCAACACTTTCTCTTAACTGCTTTGAAGCCTTCAAATTGAACAATTTAATAGCAGAAATAAAATCTGCATATTTACTGGTTGACTTATCTGGATATTTTTTCCAAATAGAGAGAATTTCCTCTGATAGGTTATTTAAATTTGAAATCAATTGAGAAAATTCGGTAAATTCATCTGTGAATTTAGCTTTTGATAACTCTTCAAGATAATTTTTAATTCTTTCAAATTCTTCCATTTCGTTTGTTTCTGAAACAAAAGCTTTAACAGAATTATCAGAGTTTTTCAAAATATCGAGGGCTACTGTTAGTGTCTCTTTAAAACTTAAGAATTGAGGATAAATTGAATCATTAATTATACCTGACAATCTTGAATACTCACTTTGATAAAAGTCTAGATCTTTTTTCAACAAATTTATTTGATTTTCAATTACTTTTATTTCATCTTCCTTTTTGCTAATATTATCTGAAAGATCTAGAAACAATCCTTCCCATACTTTTTCATATTCATCTACTTTAGTTAAATCAAAATAATCATCTACATCACTTTTCTTTAGCTTCCCTTCTTTCAACAAAACATTCAAAGCTACATATAATTTTTCCTCATCAGGTTCATTTTCTTTTGATTTTTCTTTTAATAAATTTGCGTTTTCAATTAAAGATTTAATCAAATCTTTTGAATTTTCATTAATGAACTGTTGAACATTTTCATATTCCTTATCAGTTGCCTGAATTAAATTTTTAGTTTCAATAGAATATTTTTTTAGTCCTTCTATATCATCTCTGAATTTTGCCAATAAAGCATCATAAGATTTTTCGGTATAGGGCATAGAATTTGTAGTAATAGATTCTATATCTTTTAAAAGCCTTAAAACGTTTTGTTCAGGAAATAAAAGATCTTTATAATTTTGAAGGCTTATCCTGGATGAAAATAATTTAGTTGAAAATGCAGCATTATCCCTTCTTAATGAAGTAGAAACAACCCAAACAATTGGAAATAAAATAGCAACTGCTAATGCAATTAAAATAATATGAGTTAGCCAATTCCTTCTTTTCACAACCATTATCTATTCACCTCTTCAAAAGAACCGGATATTCTGAAGTTTACAAAGCTGATACCGGCTACGATAAAGAATATGAGTATAGAAATTGCACTTGCAAAACCAAAATCTTGACCTCTTCCTGCCTCAAAAGCTAATTTATATGTATACGAAATTAAAATATCTGTTGCGCCTGCAGGAGTAGAAGTATTTGGAATAGCAGGACCTCCTCCAGTTAGAAGGTAAATATTAACAAAGTTATTAAAATTAAATGCAAAACTTCCAACAAGTAAAGGTGCAACTGTAGTCATTAAAAGAGGAAAAGTTATCTTCCAAAATCTCTGCGATTTTGATGCTCCATCAATTGAAGCAGCTTCATAAAGTTCATCAGGAATACTTTGTAGTGCACCCAAACTAACTGTCATCATATATGGAAATCCAAGCCATGTATTAACTATCAAAACTGCTACTTTCGCCCAGAATGGATTTGTCATCCATTGAATAGAATCTTTATTAAATAATCCACTTACAATAAACTTGTTAATAATTCCATAAGTTTCATTAAAGAAACCATTTTTCCATATTAAAACCGAAATAAACGCAGGAATTGCCCACGGAATTATTAAAAGTGTTCTATAAATTGATCGTCCTTTTAATGTGTTGTTGTTCAAAACAAGAGCAAAAGACAACCCGATTACAAAAGTAAATAACACACTCAAAGCAGCATATGTGAAGTTCCACAAAAAGATCTTCATAAATGGACCTGAAATTGTGGGATCTGTAAAGATTTGAGAAAAGTTTTTAGTGCCCACATATGAAATGTACCCCATTATTGGAACTTTTTCTCCATTTTGATCAAAATCGTAAAAAGTTCCATTTTCTTCTAGTAAAGGTTTATTAGTTATATCATTAACTAATACAGTTTTTACAACATTTTTTCCTCTTTCAACGACTTCAGAAAGAGATAATCTATAAAGATGTCTAATTGATTTCAACCTTAAACTTCCGTCTTCTCCAAACCTCATTGATAACCGGTTTCCTTCAGGATCAACTATTTCAACTTTACTTAAAAGAGGAAAACCAATCTTTGATTTAAAGAAAACTTCATTTATTGCTGTTTCTTTATCTTCTGGAGAATAAAAATAACTATATGTTTTTCCATCTTCAACAATAGCAATTATTTTATCTTCTTCTTTAATTAAATCAAAATTATCCAGTTCTTTTAAGGTAGCTTCACCTAACAACATTTTTCCAGCTTGAACTCTTACTGTTTTAATTTCTCCCATAATATATTTATCCCCATTTGGGGTAATTACTATCAACTTAAAATCTTCTGTTGGATCAATCCCTTTAAATCTTACAAAAACTTCATAATTATACTCTTTTGAATCTTTTGGAACGTATGTATAAACGGGATCTGTTAAAAGTCTATCAACGACTTCCTGTCGAGTCATTATGTGACCTGTTCCATAATTAGTAAATGCAGTTTTTATGGTAAATGCAATTGGATATAAAACTAAAATAAACAATAAAATAATAGCAGGTATCATATACCTAAAAGGATATGATTTTCTGTTAAATATAAAATAATCGATTAGTACAATTAATACAAAAAATGTTATAGAGAGCTCATAAAAGCCTTTTTGAAACAAAAATAATGCTCCCCAAATAGAAAAAGCATTAAATATGGCTAGAAGTGTCCAACCAATTATTCTCAATATTTTTGCCATTGCATCTCCTCCCGATATTTTAAAAAGGGGGGAATTTATCCCCCCTCAACTTATAGAAAAATCTTATAAATTATTTTATACCTGCCAATATGGTATCAACAGCTTCTTTCAAAGCTTGTTCTACTGGTATTCCTTGATCAAGTGCTTTAGATATTGCGTCTCCCATTGCTCCCCATACTCCTGCCATTTCTGGAACGTTTGGCATTGGAAGACCGTAATTACCAAGAAATTCAGCAAATGCTTTTGTTACATCATCAACCATTGGTAATAAATCTTGTCTTGATGGAACTCTTGGATCAGCTAAGTAAATTCTGTACATTACATCTTTTGTTGCAATAAATTTGGTTAAGAATTCAATTGCATATAGTTTATTAGGAGATTTTGCATTAACCATAAATCCTTGTGCACCAAAGAATGGTTTTGGTTTTACACCAGGTTCAAGATCAGGAATAGGAGCTACACCAAAGTCAATACCTGCTTCTCTCCATCCTGGTACTGCCCATGGTCCATTGATAATCATTGCAGCTTGTCCATCTTTGAAGAGACCATCCATAACGTTATAATTGTCTCCTGATTCAAGAATACCTTCGTCAACAAGCTTTTTAATTAAAGATAAACCTTTGATTGCACCTTCGTTTGCAAGTCCAATATCTTTTACGTTAATTTTTCCATCTTTTTCACCAAAAACATATCCACCAAATCCAAAAATAGCAAAACTACTGAAGTAGAAGTTTTTAAAGTCGTAAACAAAACCTCTTACTTCTCCTTCATATTCTTCTTGAATACTCTTTGCAAGTTCTATAAGTTCATCAAATGTTTTTGGTGGTTCTTCGACGTAATCTTTATTGTAAACCAATGCAGGACCATCAAATGCATATGGGATCCCATAAAGTTTACCGTTATATGTAAATGCTTGAAGTGGTGTTGGTAAGTATTTATCTTTTTCAGGAAGAACTGGAATTGGTTCAAGAAGACCATTTGCGGCAAGTTCTCCAACCCAGTCGTGAGCACCGACAATTATATCTGCTCCTTCACCAGCTGGAGCTGCTGTTAAGAATTTAGATTTTATATCTCCAAAGTTTACCTGAACAACCTCTACATCAATACCATAAATAGACTTAAATTCATCAGCAAGTTTTGTTAAAATAGGTGCTTGTGCTTCTGAAGTCCAAATGGTAATTTTAACTGCAAAAGCACTGATGATCATAACAATCATAAGAATGGCTACAAGCCACTTTTTCATACTACTTCCCCTCCTTTTTTAAAAATAGAATCACACTTAAATTATACTACAAAATTTTTACCTTTTTGTCACATTGGAACAGTTTCCAATTATATTATATCATATATCAAACTACCATTGCTATATTTAAAAATAATTTTATTACCTCTTTTAATTTTTTCATCAATAATTAAATTGGAAATTGTAAATTCTATTGTATTTTCAAATAATCTTCGCAATGGCCTTGCACCCATGCTTTGTATATATCCATTTTCCGCAAGATATTTCTTTGCAGATTCTTCAATTATCACAGTTATTTCTTGATCTTTCAATTTCTCATTTAATTCTTTAGTATAAATATCTACAATCTTTTCAATATGTTCTTTGCTTAGAGGTTTAAAAATCACAATTGCATCAAGTCTATTTAAAAATTCTGGTTTTAACTTTTCTTTAATAACGTTTTCAACCATTAAAGGAATTTCTTCCTGTCTTTTTTCTTCTATAGCCCTCATTATTATTTCACTTCCTAAATTGCTTGTCATTATAATTATAGTATTTCTGAAATCTACAGTATTGCCTTTTCCATCAGTAAGTCTTCCCTCATCAAAAACTTGCAATAATACATTGAAAATCTCAGAATTTGCTTTTTCAATTTCATCAAGTAAAACAACACTATATGGCCTTCTTCTAACAGCTTCAGTAAGTTGGCCACCTTCTTCATAGCCAACATATCCAGGAGGTGCCCCTATCAATCTTGACACTGAATGTTTTTCCATATACTCACTCATGTCAATTCTAATTAAAGAGTTTTCAGAACCAAAAAGAATATCGGAAATCCTTTTAGCAAGTTCAGTTTTTCCAACCCCTGTTGGTCCAAGAAATAAAAACACACCAGCTGGCCTTTTTTCATTTTTTATACCTGTTCTTGACATTCTAATAGCACTAGAAACAATATTTACAGCTTCTTCTTGATCAACAAATTTTTCATGAATTAATTTTTCAAGGTTCTTTAATTTCTCTTTTTCTGTTTCCAATATTTTTCCTGTTGGAATACCTGTCCACATTTCGACTGTTTTAGCAATATCTTCTTCACTAACAACTTTTCCATCTAAAATTTTTACTCTTGAAGCTGATTCATCAACCAAATCTACAGCTTTGTCAGGCAAAAATCTTTCTGTCAAATATCTTGCTGCCAATCTTGCAGCTGATTCTAACGCCTTTTCTTTTATTTCTACATTATGAAATTCTTCAAAAGACCTTTTTAAACCTTTTAAAATTTCTATTGTTTCTTCTACACTGGGCTCATTTATATACACAGGTTGAAATCTTCTTTCAAGAGCTTTATCTTTTTCTATATACTTTCTGTATTCTTCTACAGTAGTTGCTCCAATACACCTTAATTCTCCTCTAGCAAGCTCAGGCTTTAAAATATTTGCAGCATCAACAGAGCCTCCAGTTGTGCCAGCACCTACAACCATGTGTATTTCATCAATAAAAAGAATAATGTCCGGGGATTTCTTAACCACATCAATTATTTTTTTCAAACGTTCTTCAAATTCTCCCCTAAATTTAGTACCTGCAATAACCCTTGCAAGATCAAGTTTTAATATTTTTTTATTCTTCAAAATATCTGGAACATCTCCCTTTACTATTTTTTGGGCTAACCCTTCAACTATTGCTGTTTTTCCAACACCAGGATCACCAATAATAACGGGGTTATTTTTCAGTTTACGTCCAAGAATTTCCATTAATCTGAAAATTTCTTTTTCCCGACCAATTACAGGTAACAATTTATTTTTTCTCGCTAATTCTGTTAAATCTTCAGTATATTTTGTTAGTACATCTACATTTTCATCTTCTGAAATTTTTCCTGAAGTTCTCAATTCTCTAATAGCTTGATAAACTCTGTCTTGTGTAACTCCATATCTTGATAAAATCCTATAAGTCATACTTTCAGGAAGGAGAGTCATTGCTAAGAGAAGATGGTCGGTTCCAATTTTTTCGTCTCCCATTCTCTTTGCTTCTTTTTTTGCCTCTTCTATCACATGTCTTGCATCAGGGGTGATATAAATCTGCCCTGCCGGGGAATTTGTTTTGACACCATATCTCGAAACAAATGCTTCTATTTCAGCCTTTAATTCATTCAAGTCTACTTTTAAATGTTTCAAAATATCCTTTGCAGCATTTTCCTCATCTTCTAATATTGAAAGCAAAATATGTTCAGAAGACATTTGATTTTGTTTGTACCTATTTAAGATATCCGAAACAGCCATTAAAACTCTTTGTCCGTTTTCTGTGTATTCATTCAAATCAAACAACGACTTCACCTCCTTTTTCTTATTCAAAGGTACCTTTTTTTAATATTTTCTTTTCTTTCATCAAAAAAATTCCTTTACTTATAACACTTTCAATTTCTAAATCTTTATTTAAAATCACCAAATCTGCATCAAAACTTATCTCAATTTGTCCTTTGTTTTTGAGTTTTAATACTTTTGAAGGGTTCAAAGTAATAGTTTTAATTGCTTCTTCAAGTGGCAAATATCCTTTTTTTACTACTTCACGTACAATTTCAAACAGAGAAGAAATTTCTCCAATTTTTAAACCTATAAAATCACCACTTGAATCAAATTTTGGTAGGCTTCCCTGACCATCTGAAGATAAGGTTACTTTATCTATAATATTATTTTCAAAACACTCTTTTATAAACTCAATTGTTTTCAACTTTCCTTCTTCTGTCGAATAGCTTGTTGTTAGATCAAAATAACCACCCATTTTTGCAAATTCAATACCTTGATACAAAAGCTTCTTGTTTCTGTTCATATGAGTTGGGTACATAACAGATGCGGGAATTTCAGTATTTTTAGCTATATTAATTAAATAGTCAATTCCATTGTCTCCAGAACCTACATGAAAATTTACTACTCCTGCCTTATTCGAAAGAAGACCTCCAAGCCTAGTGTTAGAAACAATCTTTTTTATTTCTTCAAAAGTTGGTTGAGTTGATCTATGATCTGAAATTGCAATTTCTCCAACTCCAATTACTTTATCAATTAATATGAAGTCTTTAACAATACTTCCTGTAAAGGTAACTGGAGGTACTGCATATGAACCAGAATATATAAAACTTGAAATTCCTTCTTCTTCTAAAGCTTTAGCTTTTGCATATAGGTTTTCTAAGCTTCGAGTTATTCCATCTGTGCCAAGACATCCGACAATGGTTGTAACTCCTGCCCGTATTAATTGACTCAGATTTATCTCTGGAGTTCGAGAAGAAAATCCTCCTTCTCCACCTCCACCAGAAATATGTACATGAGAATCAATAAAACCTGGTAATACGATTTTTCCAGAAAAGTCATAAATTTCTATATCCATTGAAGAAATACTTAAGTTTATATCTTTCTCAATTAAAGCTATTTTATCATTTAAAATTAAAATATCTTTCTTACCAAGGTATTTCGGAGAAAATATCTCAGCATTTTTTAAAACTTTTACCATTTTAATTTCCTCCCTAACTGATATAATTGTAAAAGAGGTGAAAAAATGAAAATTTTCATTACTTTGATAAATGTTTTTATAATAATTGTACTTTATTTTATTTTGATCAAAAAAATCACCAAAAAAATTTATAGGAAAATATCTTATGATATTTTTAAGATTCAAACAATACTATCTCCTATAACAATATTATACTCCATAGTTTTAGCAAGTTTTCTTAAAATCAATATTAAAGAAATGGGATTTCAAATAGGTGATTATAAAAATGGGTTAATTTCTATCTTTGCTTTTGGTTTACCAATATTTATCCTTGCACATCTTTTTGCAAAAATGGTTAAAAAAGAAGAAATAAGCGAATTAAGATATGTGAAATTCAAATCTAAGTGGCAATTAATTTATGTCTGGATTTTTGTTGGATTAACTGAAGAAACTTTTTTTAGAGGCTTAATTCAAACATATATAGCTAAAAATATAACTGGTAGTATTTTTACAATCTCTTTTTCTATTATATTAACAAGTTTTATATTTTCAGTTTTTCATATTTTAAATGTTAAAAATAAAGGGGAAACTTTAAAGGTTTTTATTCAGCTTTTTCCTACAAGATTTGTAGTTTCAGTTATACTCGGTTATTCTTTCCAAATTTCTCACAGTTTAATATATCCTATAATAATTCACAATTTAATTGATGGAATAACATTCACAACTTTAAAAAATAATATTGACATTTAATCATTAGTGTAATAAAATCAATATGAAGGTGAGAAAAATGAGAATTGTAATACCTTTTCAAGAAAATAAAGGTAAAGATTCAAAAATTTCAGAACATTTTGATCGCTTGCCTTATTTTGCTTTTGTGGAATTAAATAAAAAAGATTATGAGGTTAATATCGAAAAAAATCCATATGAAGTACATAAACCAGGTGAGATTCCCTTATACATGAAAAACAAAGGAGTTGATTTAGTAATAACGCTAGGGATGGGACAGAGATCTTTAACTTTTTTCGAAAAATTTGGAATTAAGGTAATTAGAGGAGCAGATGGAACTGTAGCAGAAATTATAGAAAAATTTCTTAAAAACGAACTTAAAGATATAGAGTATGAAGAAAAAGAACAATTTCATAAACATTAAAAATACCGGCATTTGCCGGTATTTTTAATCGTGTAAAAGTCCTTTTATTATTAATTCCGTTGCCTCTTCCTCATTTAACCCTTTTGCCATAAGCATTTCAAGTTGTTTTTGATTTACTCTCCCTATGGATGCTTCATGAGTTAATTCTGACAGATCATTTGTGATTTTCAAAACGGGAATTGTGGAAACATCTACTTTCTCTCCTTTAGTAATCTCTTCACAGGAAATATGCGCTCTAGAAAACGGGGCATTTCCATATGCTTCATTTAAAACTTTTGCTTTTGATTCATCTAAAGCTACCACTATAGTTTTTGCCAGACCTTTTGAATGAGAACCTTCTAGTTTCAATATTTCATTTATGTTTACCTCATCATTTTTAGATGCTTTAACTTTAGAAACAAGTTCTCCAACGGCATCGTTTTCTAAAGTTAGATCCATCAAAATATTAAGTTTACCAACTCTGGTTTTTGTAAGAGAAAATGAATTTTTATAAACTCCACCTTTTTTAACATGGGCAATTGTTTTTGTTGAAAGATTAATAGTACCTAAATCACTGTGATAATGTTCATCAGTATATTCCATGTATGCACCTTCTTCAACTATCACATTAGAAACTGCATTATGAGTAAAATCTTCTGCTTGAGGAAAAACACAATGAGCTAAAAATTTAACTTTAGCACCTTTTCTAACAATAATGTTAAATATTACTCTTTGCAATCCTCTTTTTTCAACATACCCTGTACAAACATGTATAGGCATTGGAACATGAACATTCTCAAGAATTTCCATGTCAACTCTAACGCCGTTTTCAATTTGAGTAGGTACAAGATTTATACCTTCAACATTATTTAAACCAATTACTCTATCTCCACTTATAATTATTGAAGCAATTCTTTTATCTAAAAACTTTGAAGCATCTGTTCCAAGTTTTTCAACAGCTTTTACTATGGTTTCAAACTCTCTTTTAACGTCCATTTAATTTCAACTCCTCTGTTACTGGAATGTTAGGATGAGAACATGTATTGCAAATATTTTTAAAAATCTCAACAACTTTTTGAGTTGGACCATGTGTCAAAATTTTACCAGCACAAACTAAATATGCTTCATCAGTATTGAATGCCATTTCTTCTCTATGGGTTATTACAATTGGTGTTCCACCATATGAAGAAATATAATCAATAACATTATTAATCATGTCAAGGCTCATGATATCAATTCCGGAATCAGGTTCGTCTAAAACAACGTATTTTGGCTTTAAAAGCAAAATTGAAGCTAATTCAATTCTTTTTCTTTCGCCACCACTTAAGCTTTTATCTACAAACCTGTTTAAATACAAATTTGGATCCAATCCTACTTTGTTCAATGCATCAAAGATTTCTTCTTTATTAACATTTAAACGCCCACCTAGAGTTAAATAGACATAAACAGATAAGCCTTCATACCTGGCCGGTTCCTGCCACATTAAAGTTATACCTAATTTGGCTCTTTCAAATACAGATTTATTTGTTATATCTTTTTGATCTAATAAAATATTACCAGTAGTAGGTTTATAGTCTTCAAGACCCATAATAATATAACCAATAGTACTTTTACCAGCACCATTAGTACCTAAAATAGCATATTTTTTACCAGAAATAAATTTCAAATTTAAATTTTCTAAAATCTTTTTTCCAGGAATTTCGTAAGATACATTTTTCAATTCAAGCATACAAACACTCCTTAAAAAGAAATTAAAATCATTGACCAATTTAAATTGTATCATAAAAACCAAAGAAAAAACCTCTCCGAAAGGAGAGGTTTTTTTAGAGATATTCAAATAACAAGTCCCGGGCACTACCTACTCTCGCAAGGGGCGAACCCCTTACTACCATCGGCCCAGAGCGGCTTAACGGCCGGGTTCGGGATGGGACCGGGTGGTTCCCGCTCTGGTATCGGCACCCGGGATAACTGGTGCCATTCAAAAATGCATAGGGTTTTTAGATAGAGGTGAAGGCCTCGGCCGATTAGTACCGGTTGGCTCCACGCATCGCTGCGCTTCCACCACCAGCCTATCAAGGTCCTCTTCTCGAACCAGCCTTACTCCCTTAACGGGATGGGAGGTCTCATCTTGGGGCGTGTTTCCCGCTTAGATGCTTTCAGCGGTTATCACTTAGGAGCGTAGCTACCCGGCGTATGCCCTTGGCAGGA
>JASKLO010000053.1 GCA_030153605.1 Thermosipho sp. (in: thermotogales) | reverse complement strand
CTCTTTTTAAAGATAAAAGGGAAAGAATAATATTTTCAAAAAATTAAGAAAAAACAAATTTCAGGAGGCTAATTAAAAATATTTCTTTGAAGAGGAGGGGTACAAATGGTATACATAGTAGGTGCAAAAAGAACAGCAATAGGAACATTTTTAGGGGCCTTAAAAGATGTACCTGCACCAAAATTAGGAGCAATAGCAGCAAAAGCTGCAATTGAGCAAGCAAATGTGCCGGTTGAAGAAATTGATGAAACAATAATAGGTTCCATACTAACAGCTGGTCAAGGAATGGGGCCAGGAAGACAGGTGGGGATATATGCAGGAATACCAGTTGAAAAACCTGGATATACGGTAAATATGCTTTGTGGAAGTGGTATGAAAGCAGTAATGCTGGGAGCAGTGGATATAGTTTCAAAAGAGGCTGAATTGGTACTTACTGGCGGTATAGAAAATATGTCAGAAGCTCCTTACTTAATACCATATAAAGCAAGATACGGGTTAAAATTTGGAAATTTTGAAGTAATTGATCATATGATATTAGATGGGCTTACCGATGTGTTTAATAACGTACATATGGGAGTAACAGCTGAAAGGTTGGCAGAAAAATACAACATAACAAGGGAAGAACAAGACAAATTTGCATTTGAAAGTCAGACGAAAGCAAAAAAAGCAATAGAAGAAGGAAAATTTAAAGAGGAAATTGTACCAGTAGAAATAGAAACAAGGAAAGAAAAAATAATATTTGATACAGATGAACATCCAAGAGACGTAACATTAGAAAAATTGGCAAAATTAAGGCCAGCATTTAAAAAAGATGGAACGGTTACAGCAGGGAATGCAAGTGGAATAAATGATGGAGCAAGTGCAATAGTACTTGCAAGTGAAAATTACGTTGAAAAGAACAATCTCAAACCCCTTGCAAGAATAATTTCCTGGGCGCAGGCGGGGGTTGATCCAATGGAAATGGGGCTAGGTCCTGTTCCAGCTACAGAGAAAGCTTTAAAAAAGGCTGGTTTAAAAATGGAAGATATAGAATTGATAGAATTAAACGAAGCATTTGCAGCACAAAGTCTAGCAGTAATAAAGGAATGGAGTAAAAGATTTAAAGTAAGTGAGGAATGGATAAGAGAGAGGGTGAACGTAAATGGAGGGGCGATAGCTTTAGGTCATCCAATAGGTGCAAGTGGGAACAGAATAATAGTTACTTTGCTTTATGAAATGAAAAGAAGAAATCTAAAATATGGGCTTGCTACTCTATGTATTGGTGGAGGTATGGGTACAGCCGTTATTATTGAAAATCTTTAATTTTTATAAAGGAGGGGTAGATTTATGAAAAAGTTTTTGATTTTTTTACTAGTGTTAACTTCTATATTCATTTTTGCAGAAAATGGAGTATATGATGATGAAATTGTAGTTGGTTCTTTCCAAGCTCTTTCAGGGCCTTATGCAATTATAGGGCAAGAAATGACAAAGGGAATGAATGCATATTTCAACTGGATTAATTCCAACGGAGGAATATATGGAAGAAAAATTAAGTTGATAGTTGCCGATGACCAACTAAATCCTTCAAAAACGGTTGTTGAAGTAAAAAGGCTTGTTGAACAGGATAAAGTTTTTGCAATTGTAGGAGGACTTGGAACATATGGTTGTTTGGCAGTAATGGACTATTTAAACGAAAATGGTGTTCCATTTGTCTATCAAGGTGCAGGAACATCTAAATTAGTTGAACCACCAAAGAAATATATATTTGGGGTTCAACCAGACTATACTCTCGAAGGGCATATTATAGCCAAGTTTTTGGTTGAAAATCAGGGTGCAAAGAAAATAGCTGTTCTTTATATGAACAATGATATTGGAATTGAAGGACAATTAGCTGTAAAAGACCAACTTTCAAGGTATAATATGAAACCAGCAATTGAAATTTCTTACAATCCAGCAGAAACAGATTACAGTGCTCAGGTTCTTAAACTTCTTGATGTAAATCCAGACCATATCATTATTTACGGATTAATCACAGATACTATAAGATGGTTAAAAACCATACGTGATTATGGGCTTGATAGTAAAATTATAACTATTTATCCAAATGCTGATCCAAACTTTATAAGACTTGCCGGCGAATATTCTGAAGGAGTTATGTTTACAGGTTGGGTTCCACTTCCAACTCCTGACAAGCCTGAATATGTAAAAGATTTTGAAAGGTATGTAAGAATATTCCAAGAAACATACAAAGATCAAATTCCATCTTCGTACGCAGCAGCGGGATTTATTGCTGCAGAGGTATTTGTTGAAGGGCTAGTAAGAGCAGGTAGAGACCTTACAAGAGAAGGTCTTGTAAAAGCATTAGAAACTTTTGACCACTGGAGTGGAATTCTTGCAAAAGACATTACCTGGGGTCCTAATAGAAGAAGAGGTAAAGATTCTATGTACATACTCGTTGTAAAAGATGGTCAATTTGTACCATTAACAGATTTAATTACTTGGAAACAAGAATAATATAACAGGGAGCTTTGCCTCCCTGTTTTCTTTTGAGGTGATAAGGTTGCTTGAGATAAAGGATTTGACTGTTAGATTTGGAGGTCTAGTTGCAGTTGATAATCTTTCAATGAAAGTTGAAAAAGGCGTTATTCATTCTTTAATTGGTCCAAATGGAGCCGGTAAATCAACAGTGTTTAATGCTATTTGCGGACTTGTTAAGTCAACAGGAAAAGTGGAAATAGAGGGTCATGATATTAGTAAATTGCCCGCATTCAAAAGGTCAAACTTTGGAATAGGAAGAAGTTTTCAAAA
This sequence comes from Thermosipho sp. (in: thermotogales), assembly GCA_030153605.1. Lineage (GTDB taxonomy): Bacteria > Thermotogota > Thermotogae > Thermotogales > Fervidobacteriaceae > Thermosipho_A. Next base: position 3,913 of record JASKLO010000053.1, on the reverse strand, counting down.
TATAGTTATTTTCAAGTATATGACTATACTTGAAAATTTAATGGTTGGATATCATATAAAAACAAATTACGGAATTTGGGATCAGATATTTAAAACAGAAAAGAAAAAAATTTATGAAGAAAAAGCATGGAAAAGAGCTGTTGATGTAGCTGATATTTTGGGATTAAAAAATAAACTGGGTTTATTTGCAGGGAATCTACCATATGGTATTCAAAAACTGGTGGATGTTGGAAGAGCTTTGATGGTTGAGCCAAAGATTTTATTATTAGATGAACCTGCTGCAGGTTTAACAGAAGTAGAAACTCAAAATTTAAAAAATGCACTTGTAAAGTTGAAAAATATGGGATTAACAATACTTTTAGTTGAACATGACATGAATTTAGTTATGGATATTTCAGAAAAAATCACAGTACTCAATTTTGGTAAAAAAATAGCTGAAGGAAGACCCGATGAGATAAGAAACAATAAGGAAGTTATAAAAGCATATTTAGGAGATGAAGCATATGCTTGAGGTTAAAGATTTAAAGGTTAATTATGGTCCAGTCCAAGCGGTGAAAGGGGTTAATTTAAAACTTGAAAAAGGTGAAATAGTAACTATATTAGGGCCAAATGGAGCTGGAAAATCATCTACTTTAAAAGCAATTATTGGTTCTGTTAAAAGCCAAGGAGAAATACTTTTTGATGGAAAAGATATTTCAAAGTTAAAAGTTCATGAAAGGGTAAGACATGGAATAGTCCTATGTCCAGAAGGAAGAGGAATATTTATGAGTCTTACTGTGTATGAAAATTTAATTTCAGGTGCATATTTAATTCCAAAAGAAAAAATAAAAGAGAAACTTGATTTTGTATACAATCTTTTTCCTATCTTAAAGGAAAGAAAAAAACAAATTGCAGGTACATTATCAGGTGGGGAACAACAAATGCTTGCTATTGCAAGATCTTTAATGAGTTCACCAAAACTTTTGATGCTTGATGAACCATCATTGGGACTTGCTCCTATTATTGTAGAAGAAATTTTTGAAGTAATAAAAAATATAAACAAAAATGGGATATCAATATTGCTTGTTGAGCAGAATGCCTCAATAGCATTAAAAATTTCAGATAGAGGATATGTTATGGAAACGGGGAAAATAGTTTTAAAAGGAAATTCAAAAGACTTAATAGCAAACGAAGAGGTAAAGAACAGATATCTGGGGGTTAAAGGATGATAAATCAAATATTACTCGGTTTATCCACAGGTGCAACTTATTCATTGGTGGCTCTTGGTTTGGTTATGATTTATAAAGTTACAGGTGTTATGAACTTTGCATTTGGTAATATGGGTATGTTTTTTGTTTACGTTGCATTTTGGTTTATAAGCCTGAATGTAAATATATATTTAGGGATCTTAATTGCCCTCATTTTAGCTGGGTTTGCTGGCTATCTTCTAGAAAGATTTGCTTTAAGACCAATAAGGCATCTTTCTCATGCTTCAATGCTAATAGTTACTTTTGGAGTTTTGATGATTTTAGAAGGTCTTGCCATACAAATTTGGGGTACAGATTACAAAAATTTTCCTGAACTTATAAAAGGAAGGCCATATGTTTTCAGAGGTGATTTTGGAATTCTTGTTTTACGAAGGCAAGATATTCTTGTATATTCAATTTTAATTTTTGTAATATTATTTCTTATTTTCTTATTTAAAAGAACCAAATTTGGTATAGCGATAAAGGCTGTATCAGAAAATGAAGAAGTAGCAGGTTATATGGGTATAAACGTGGAAAGAATATTTTCATTTTCCTGGATTTTTGGAACTTTAATGGCCGTTACAGTTGGAATTTTAGTTGCTCCAAAAACCTTTGTATCTCCTTCAATGCTTTTATTTTATCAACTTGAAGGATTTACCGCGGCAGTATTAGGAGGTTTTGGCAGTTTTTCGGGTGCAGTTTTTGGAGGCCTTATTCTCGGAGTTCTTGAAAATCTAGTTGGAAAATATATCTCTAACGATTTGAAGTCAACTTTTTCATTACTTTTAATTATAGTTGTTTTGCTGTTTTTCCCAAATGGATTATTTGGAGCTAGAAAGAGTGAAAGAGTATGAAGAAGATGATGTTTATATTGATACTAATTGCTTTACCTTTAATTTTTATAAATAATGCGTTTATTATAACAATAGCATCGTTAATAATGATTTATTCAATTGCTGCTATTGGTCTAAACCTTATTATGGGTTATATGGGACAAATTTCAATAGGGCACGCGGCCTTTATGAGTATTGGTGCCTATACTTCAGCTATTCTTGTGATGAAATATTCGGTTCCTATACCAATTGGGATTATTTCTGGAGCGTTTTTAGCTTTTGTTTTTGGAATTTTACTTGGATTTCCAACGTTAAGATTAAAGGGTTTTTATCTTGCTATTGCAACTATGGGTTTTGGAGTTGCAGTAGAACAGATAATGGGAGCATGGGATCATGTCACCGGAGGACACACAGGTATTAGAAACATTCCTTTTTACAAGTTTTTCAACGAAGACTTTACAAAATATTATTTTGTTCTATTTTTCATGCTTTTAAGCTATTATATTTTTAATTCTCTAATTAACGGAAAATACGGAAGAGCCTGGAAAACTATTAGAGAAAACGAAAACGCAGCTGTTGTTATGGGAATAAATGTATCAAAGTATAAAGTAATTGGCTTTGCGATTGGTTCAGCATTTGCAGGTTTATCAGGAGCTTTGTATGCCCATGTAATTGGATATATTTCTCCAACCGATTTTGGTCTTGCAAAATCTTTAGATTTACTTGCAATTGTTGTTATCGGTGGCCTTGCTATTAATTTTGGGCCATTTTTAGGTTCAATTATTTATGCAGGACTTCCTTTTATGTTTAGTAGAATTCAGTTTTCACTTTCAATTATTTTTGGAATGCTTCTTATAGCTGTAGTTTTGTTTATGCCAAGAGGAATAGGGTATTATTTATACTTATTCGACTTAAAATATTTTTCAAAAATATTTGCGTTTTTTAGGAGGGCAAGGAAAATGGAAGGAAAGTTTATTAATACAAAGTATGGAAAGATAAGATATCTGGAACATGGGAATGGAAATGAAGTAATAGTCTTTGTGCATGGAAATTTTGCAAGTTCAATATGGTTTAAGGAGATGTTTAATGTTCTACCAGAGAAATACAAAGCATATGCACTTGATTTACCTAATTTTGGTTTTTCAGATTACGTTGACAAAATAGATATTAGCACATATGCTGATGCACTTAATTCTTTTGTAGAAGAAATAGGATTAGATAGCTTTATTTTACTTGGACATTCTCTTGGTGGAGCTGTAGTAACGAAGTTTTTGATAGATCACAAAGAAAAGGTAAAAAAACTTATTTTGGTTGATCCAGCGCCAATAAACGGTTTGAAAACCCCGGAAGAAAGTTATCCTGTTCTTGAGCTTTACAAAAATAATCCTGAACTTTTGAAAGCAGCTTTAAAAGCAATAGCTCCAACGTACAAAAATGAGAAATTTTTTGACGAAGCAGTTTCTGAGGCATTAAGGATGAATCCAAAATGCTTTACAGAAAATGCAAGAGCACTAGAAAGATACAACTATGAAAATGATGTTAAAGATATAGCTACTCCTGTATATATTATCTGGGGAGATAAAGATATTATCTTAAGTAAAGAACAGATGGAACATACACAAAAAGCGTTTAAAAATGGAAAGTTATTCATTTTAAAAGATATTGGCCATAGTCCTGTTTTGGAATGTCCAAAAGAAGTTTTAAAAATTATCGAGGAATAGGAGGGAAATAAAGATGAGATTGGAAGAAAAGGTTTGTATAATAACGGGGGCAGCAAGTGGGATAGGAAAAGCAGCTGCATTATTGTTTTCAAAAGAGGGTGCTACTGTAATTGCGTGTGATATGTCTGAAGAA
>JASKLO010000022.1 GCA_030153605.1 Thermosipho sp. (in: thermotogales) | reverse complement strand
AATAAGAAGCTAACTCTTGCAATTGGTGGAGTTTTAGGTATATTCCTTGGAATATTACTTGTCTTTGTTGTAGAATATGCTGATAAAAGTATAAAAGATGAAGAAGAGGTAAAAAGGATTGCAAGAGGTTCAGTAATTTTAGGAAGAGTACCGAGATTTGAACTAAAAAAAGGACAAGATAAACCTGAATTAATTGTATTAAATTCTCCTACTTCTCCTCAGGCAGAATCTATTAAGCTAGTTGCAACAAATATCAATTATTCAATTACACCTGAACCTAAAGTAATTGAAATTACAAGTCCAGGTCCTTCTGAAGGTAAAACATTAACCGCAGCAAACCTTGCTATTTCATATGCTCAAAATGGTATCAAAACCCTATTATTAGATTTGGATATGAGAAAGCCAAGAGTAGAAAAAGTACTTGGACTTGAACGTTTTAATATTGGAATTGTAAACCACATTCTCAAAGATGTACCAGTAGAGAGAATTATACAAAATTATATGGAAAATTTAGATGTTATTCCTGTTGGTCCTATACCACCAAACCCTTCTTCTTTATTAACTTCAAAAAAGTTTGTGGATTTGTTTAATAAATTAAAAGAACAATATGAGAAAATAATTATTGACCTTCCACCAGTTCTTTCAGCAGCTGATGCTCTAATTATTTCAAAATACACTGATGGATTGGTACTTGTTGTAAGAGCTGGAGGAACTCTCAAGCATTCTTTGAAAATAGCGCTTGAAAATATTAAAACTTCAAGTGCTAATCTTCTTGGGTTAGTTATTAATGATATTAATGAGAAATCTTCGAATTACTACTACTACTACTATTACTATTATGAAGATGGTGAAAAAAAGAAAAGAAGAAGGAAAAACAGAAGGTGAAAACCATGTTAGATGTTCATACGCATATATTGCCAGGTGTGGATGATGGAATTGAATCAGAAGAAGAAGCGTTATCAGTAATACAAGAATATAAAAATAACGGAGTAGAAAAAATTGTTTTTACTCCTCATTTGAATCATCCAACCGTAAAGACAGATATTGAAAAAATATATAATACGTATGAAAGATTGAAACCAAAGTTTGAAGAAATAGGTGTAAAAACGTATTTAGGAAGCGAGATTTATCTTACACCTAAAGTTGATAAGTTAATTCCTATTAATGAAAGATTCTTACTTTTGGAGCTACCAACAGAATCATACCCGATTTATTTACTTGATAAAATATTTGAATTGCAACTAGAAGGATACGATATTATTCTTGCTCATGTTGAAAGATATAGGTGGCTAAATGATAATGAACCAGTAATTGATAGGTTGAAAACAATGAATGTATATTTTCAGATGAATTTTGAATCAATTAAAAATGATAACTATTATTTAAAAAATTCTTTAGTGGAATTTCTTGCAACTGATTATCATAGAAATAGAAATAATTTAGATTTTTCACTTTTTGAAAAATATAGAGAAATAATAGAGAAAGAGTTAGAAATTTTAAAGTTAAAATAAAAGGCCGTTTAAATGCGGCCTTTTTTATTGCATTTTCATATTTTAATATACTTTTAGTTGTATTTTGATATAATTAATTATAAATATAGAAAAATTGAGGTGATTGAGATGTTTTATTATTTTTTCTTATTTGTTGTAATATTTGAAGCAATATGGGAATTAATTTTAACTATTTGGAACTTGAAGTATTCAACAAATCCAAAAGCTTCTATTCCTGAAGTTTTGAAAGATAAGTTTTCAGAGGAAGATTTTAAAAGGTCAAAGGATTATTTAAAAGATACTACAAAAATAAAAATTACTTCAATAGTTGTTAATTTAGCTATTACCCTAATTTTTATTTTCTGGGGATTTCCATATTTTGAAAAAGTTGCTTTGAAAATTACAAACTCGCTAATTTTACAAGGTTTAATCTTTTTTGGGATTTATTGGATAATTAATATATTAGTTAAAATCCCAATTGATTTATATTCTAACTTTGTAGTTGAAGAAAAATATGGTTTTAATACCATGACATTGAAAACTTATATTGCCGACACTATAAAACATATGATAATTAACGTTGTTTTATTTGCACCGCTACTTTCACTTCTTTTGTGGATTTTAGTTATAGATAACAACTGGTGGTGGAAGGTGTCAATTGTATTTGTAGGTTTTCAATTATTTATCTCATGGATATATCCACTCTTTTTAGCTCCACTTTTTAACAAATTTACTCCATTAGAAGATGAAGAGCTAAAAAGTAAGATTATGAAGCTTATAAAAGAAGCTTCTATAAATATAAAGGAGATATATATAATGGATGCATCTCGAAGAACAAGAAAACAAAATGCATATCTTACTGGATTTGGAAAATCAAGAAGGCTTGTTTTATATGACACCATATTAAACTACCCAGAAAAAGAAATTCTAGCAATTGTAGGTCATGAATTAGGTCATCATGTAAAAAAACACATTCCAAAATTAATTGTTATAATTTCTGTTTTTTATACTTTCCTTTTTTACTTGGTAAACCTTGTGTATAATCTTTTACTTAACTATAAGGTTTTTAATATATCGAAGCCATATTCAGCATTTATATATGCCTTTATTTTTATTTCATCTCTTGTCTTTTTTGTTATGCCCCTTATTAACTTTATTCAAAGAAAATTTGAATATGAAGCTGATGAATTTTCATCCAAATTACTTGGAAGCCCTGAATATATGATTTCAAGTCTTAAAAGAATAATTAAAGAAAATCTTTCAAACTTGAATCCACTTCCGTTATATAAAGCGTGGCATTATAGCCATCCATCACCAGAAGAAAGAATAAAGAAACTTTCAGAATTGAAGGGTTAAGGTTTAACCTCTTAAATTGCGAGCTTGTTTTTTACGAGGTGAAATAGATGAAAAATCCTTTTTTGTTTGGTGTTGTAGTTAAAGGGCATGATTTTTGTGATAGAGAAGAAGAGATAAATGAAATTATTTCAGATTTAAATAGCGGAATAAATATAACCCTTATATCTCCAAGAAGGTATGGTAAAACTTCGCTTCTTTTAAATTTATTTGATAGACTAGATTTTGATACCTTCTATGTTGACCTTATGGGCGTTACAACAGCACGCGACTTTTTAGATATTTTTTTAAAAGCATTTGTTGAAAAACTTGGTGGGGTAAAAAAGATAACTAGCATTTGGAAAAAGTTTTTTCCAAATGTAGAAGATTTACAGATAAATTTGGGACCATTTGGGTTTAATATGAAAATAAAGCCTACAATTAGAAACATGGAAGAAATATTATCACTACCAGAAAAGATAGGAAGAAAGGTTATTGTTGCATTTGATGAATTTCAAGAGATAGTAAATATAAAAGAAGTTGACCTTTTATCTTTATTAAGAAAAAAGGCGCAGATGTTTGAAAATACAACCTTTATTTTTGCTGGTAGTAGAAGGCACGTTATGACAGATATATTCACTAACGTTGAAAAACCATTTTACAGGTTTTCAAAGATATACAATTTAGGGTCTTTAAATAAGGATGAAGCAATAAGTTTTGTGTTATATAAATTTAATTCTACTAACATAAAGATTGAAAGAAAAGTAATTGAGAAAATGTATGAGGTATGTGAAGGCCATCCTTTTTATATTCAATACATTTCCCATACGCTCTGGAATATTTGTAATACAAAACAAAACTGCGGTGAAGATGATATAGAAAATGCTATAGAGCAAGTTTTAATAACTGAAAGGCCGATGTTTGAAACGTTGTGGGACTCTCTTACTCCAAATCAAAAGCAAGTTTTAAAAAATGTTGCAAATAACATTTCTCCATATGAAATAGATTTAAGTGCTGGAAGTGTAAAAGCAGCACTTGATAAGTTGCGAAAACTCGATGTTATTGAAAAGGAAAATAGAAGATATAAAATGGTAGACCCTTTATTTTCAATCTGGCTTAAAAATTTGTAGATTTTTTGGAGGAAGGCATGGATTTTAAAGATTTATTAGATTTTTCAAAAGATAAAAAGATACTTCATACAACACATACAAAATCTGATTGTGATGGTATTTCTTCCATTTATTGGGGTATAAATGTTTTTGGTGGAGATTACTACATCCCTGAATTTGAACTTAGAACAGCTAGTGGCCTTATTAAAATTTTAAACCTCAAAACTGGTGGAAATGTAGGTTTTAAAAGGTACGATTTGATTTTTATTTACGATACTGAAAGGTCTGAAAATGTAGATTTTCTCCCCCAAAATATTCCATACGTTATTTTCGATCATCACCCTGCGCGTGATACTGAATTTTTAAACAATGCAATTTATAAATTTAACAGGAAAGCAAGTGCAAATGTTATAAACCTTTACGATATTTCAATTGAAAATAATTTAGCCTTATCAGATGATGTTTTATTTTCATTTGCAGTAGCGTTGTATACAGACACAGCAATGTTTAGAACTGCAAGGGGCGCTGAATTTGAATATTTATCTAAGTTTTTAAAAAATAGAAAGTTTGAAGAAATCCTTGAAACTATCTATTTTGAAAAAATAGATAAAGAAAGTTTTATAGACCAAATTTCAAAAACGCAATTTTTTGAAATAAATTCTTTATCTGTTGCAGTTTGCAGGTTAAATAGCCAGGATGAATACTATGCATACATTGACTCACTTTTTGATGTTCTTTCGTTAGATGTATTTATAGGCATACTTCCTGAAGGAATAAAGGTACATGTTAAAAAAAGGCATGTTCAAAAGGTGTATCACAGAATTTTAGTTCAACTTCAAAAAGGCATGAATATAAAAAGAGACCATGGTGTATGGTTAAACTTTTTTGACTACAACCTTATTCTTGAAGCTTTAAAAAAATATGAAAGTTAAATCTAAGGAGGAAGAATATGAAGGTAGATTTCCACGTTCATTCTACAGCATCAGATGGAACATACGCGCCAGATGAATTAATAGAAATGGCAAAAAATGAAAATATAGAAGTTATTTCCATTACAGACCATGATACAATCGATGGTATTAAAACGCTAAAAGTTAAGGAAATTAAGTTTATTCCAGGCCTTGAAATAAGTGCTGAGTTTCCAAGCACGCTACATATACTTGGATATGGTTTTGATGTTAATGATGAGAATTTGAATAAGGCACTTGACATGCTAAAAAAATATAGACTTGAAAGAAATAAAATAATTTTAGAGAAAATTCAAAGGCATGGGTTTAATATAACGATGGAAGAATTAATTGAAGAAGCAAAAGGAAAGCATATTGGAAGGCCTCATTTTGCTTCTTTACTTGTAAAAAAAGGGTATGTTGAAAGTTTGAAAGAAGCTTTTGAAAAATATCTAAAAAAAGGAGCCCTTTTCTATGAAAACAAAAAAAGACTTAATATGGATGAATCAATTGAATTAATTTCTAATGCAGGTGGAATTGCTGTAATGGCACATCCATATCAAACAAATCTTGAAGGAGAGGAACTAGAAAAGCTTGTAAAAAAACTTGTTTCATACGGACTTAAAGGAATTGAAGTGTATTATTCCAAACATACGCCTCAAATGATTGAAGAATATGAAAGGCTAGCTGAAAAATACAATCTTGTAAAAACTGCTGGTTCTGATTTTCATGGAAAAAACACACCTGATATAAAACTTGGAATGGAAGTTGAAAAAGAAAAAATTGAAAGGTTTTTAGAGGCGTTAAATTTAGAATAAAAAATAAGTGCCTGATTTCTTTTTTAGAAACCAGGCACTTTTAATTTATTTACCTTCTTTTTCCTTTAATTTTTTAACTATGAAAGAAGCTACATGTATTCCCTTTGTTCCTCTTCCAAATCCAGCATCCATACCGTTTTCAACTGCAAGATCGTTGTTTATCTGTGTTCCACCGGCAATAATAAGGACTTTATCTCTAATGCCCTTTTCAATTGCAAGTTCGTGAAGTTTTTTCATGTTTTGGACGTGTACATCGTTGTGAGTAATAATCATTGATGCAAGTATTGCTTTTGCACCTGTTTCAATTGCTGCATCAATAAGTTTTTCTGGAGGAACACTTGTTCCAAGATATGTATATTTAATACCGTACTTTTCAATTCCCCCATGTTTTATATCCAAAATTTCCCTTAATCCAACTGAGTGTTCATCGTTTCCAACAGTTCCAGCTACAACGTGTATTGGGTTATTTTTTACATATTCAAATATTTCTTCTTCTGGAAGTGTTTCAGGTTTTTTTGGAATTTCAAGTTTATCAACTTCAATTTCAAAAGGAACCTTTGCTTTTACTTCAATGTATGTACCTTCAGCTGGGTGTAATACACCTTTGTGGATAACTGTTGGTTCTTCAAGGCCGAGTTTTTCACAAAGTTTGATTGCAGCAGCTTCTGCTAATTCTTCAGGAAGAGCAAATGTCATATCAAGTTGAATCCAGCCATCAGAATACCATTCAACTTCAGGTTTTATGACATTTCTTTTCTTCATATCACGTATTTTTTCAAGCCTTAAATTTACATTATCTGTCTCGTCAAGTTCATCTATAAATTGAATTTTGTCCGGGTTATGAAATGTACAACCACCAATTAAATCACAAGGTTTTTCGATGCCTTCTGGAAGGTTATTGTATCCAAAATGCTCACATACTGGTGCCATATAATCTTCATCTCTTGGAACAACTGTACCAGCAGCTATTTCTCCATCTTTCTTTCTTGCGATTCCATCCCCAACTCTTTCGGGGTAGTATCCGTTATCAACAAACATACCAGCTTCAAGTGCTTCAAAATAACCGCCCATTTCAAGAATTTCTTCAAGCATTAAAATTGCACGCATTTTTAACTCTCTAACTTTTTCCCTTATTTCTTTTTCGTTTAATTTAACATACTTTTTCATACCATCAAGTGCTACAAGTGTATGTTTTGCTGTTTCTACACCACGAATTGAATTAACATGCCATGGGACATTTCTTCCTTCATCAGGTGTAATTGTTGATTGTAAATCAGCAGATGTTAATCTTGAAATAAGTGTGTTTAATACATGAATCCTTGTTGCATCAAAAAGGTCTGATTCAATGTATCTTGTGTTCATTTGAGCTCTAAACCTAAAACCATCAAATAATTCTCTTAACGCTACAGCATATGGAAGGTTGTATCTAAATTCTGGCATTGGAGATACAACCGGTGGAACTGTTGAAAGGGCAATATATTCTTTTTTCATTCCTGCTTTAAGCGAGTACATACAATTTATACCGTGTTGTACAAGAAGCTCTGGCATAACTGTCCAGGCAAGTTTGGCTGATGCATTGGCGTTGTGTGCACCATCAATCTGTAACATATTAACAGATGCCATAATTTTCTTTGCAACAGCAGCATCTACAAATGACCTTATTGGATTTATCCCCCTATATAGTACATTGTATTGTGGGTCTTGGTGAGCTCCATTAACTCCTTCTTCAGCAAACAAAACAGCAATTTCAGGTCCAGCAACACCTGAAACATAGCTATGGAAATTAATTGGGCGACCAACTTCTTCTTCAATTAAATCAAGTGCTTTTCTTGTAGCTCTAAGTTGTTTTCTTGTAATTGGTATTCCACCGATTCCCTCAGGTGTTCCTTCAATTAATCCATCGTAGTGTGATTGACCAAGGGTACGAATGACCATAATATGGTCTGCACCATGCCATGCAGCCATTCTCATTCTTCGTATATCGTCTTCAAACCTTCCAGAAGCAATTTCAGAGGTTATTACAACCTCAGGTTGTGGGTCAATTCCACCAAAATAATGTGCTGCTGGAAGTGGTATGGAATTTTTTAAATTCTCACTAACTTGATAATATTCATATTCTCCTATTTTTGCTCCTTCTGGAAGTCTTTTTCTCCAAGTCCAACCTTTTCTTTTTGGCCTGTATTTATCAAGGTCTTTTAAAATTTCATCTATATCAATGGGTTTTTTTGGAACAAGCATTCTTTTTCACCCCTTTGAATATCCTATCTACATCATCCCAATATTTTCCTTCAATTAAAGCTCTACCTGCTTCAATGATATCTAGATTTTTTTCTTTAGCTATTTTCCATACAATGTGTCCTGCACCTTTTGAAAGAAGTCCTCTCTGGAAAATCATATCAACCAGTTTTCTTGCTTCTAAACTATTGAATCCCATTCTTAAAAGAACCGATCTTTCAACAGATGGTGAAGTATGTGTTTCAGCTAGCTTTATTAATGGATCTACCACTTTTTCTACCAAATGCCAGAAATATTGATTTAATTCATCATCTGTCATTTTTTGTAGGTGTTTACTTCTTTCTAAAAAATCATCTTTTCTAGGCTTCAATTAATTCACCTCCAAGTTCTTTAATGTACTCTTTTATTTTATCTTCAGTTGTATTGGTATCTTCTGCCATGAAAGAAACTTCATCTTTTGTAAATTTGGTTTTTTTGTATCTTTTCATTACTTCTTTTACATAGCTTTTTCTTATATCTTCCATATTAAATTCAATATATCCAATTTGAGAAGGATGCTCAGGAATTACTATTCTTTTTCCTGGAAGGTCTTCTTTAATTGGATCTCCTCTTTTAATTTCCATTCCCATTTTTCTTGCAAAAGTAAGTTGGGCCGATGGAAGTTTTCCAGCACCTGTGTATTCAGTTTCATTTACCACAATTACCTTGTCATCATCCATTTCAAGAGCAAGTGCAAAAGCAGCTGCAAGAGAAGTATTTCCAGCAGGGCCCCTTTGCATTCCCTCAAGTTGGGCAAGCATTTCAGTAACGTAGAATACTTCACCCTGACTAACAAGAAGGTATCTATCCATATATCTTAAAGCCCTTGCCGCGTTTTTTGGAACGTCCGATCTATCAGGGAAAGTTGCAAATGGAATACCAAAACCTGTATGACCAGTTGTAAAGTATTTTTTATTAAAATCGTTATCACTTGCCATATGAAGGCCTTTTAAATTTACGCTTGCACCAATGATTTGTGTATCAACTGCTCCAGCTTTTTTAAGGCCTCTTGCTGTTCCTGTAAGTATTCCACCACCAGCATGTGTAATTACAACAGCATCTGGATATTTACCAGTCATTTCTTTTGTCTGAATGGCAATTTCATATCCCAGAGTTTCAACGCCAGCAATAGCATATGGTGTGTAAAGTGATGCGTTGAAAAAGCCAGTTTCTTCTAAAAGGACTAGAGTATAATAAAAAAGTTCTGGGCCTACAGTAAGTTGGACTACTTCAGCACCATATGCTTCACATGATCTTGCCTTTTCAAGTATTTCAGGTTGGCCAATCCATCTACTATCGTAGCATTCTTGTGCAATTATACATTTAAGTCCTCTTTTTGCTGCTTGGGATGCAACAGCTGCTCCATAGTTTCCACTTGTTGCAGCAATAACTCCTTTGTATCCATGTTTTTGCGCATGGTATACACTAACTGATGCCCTTCTATCTTTGTAGCTTCCAGAAGGATTTGTTGCTTCATCTTTAATAAATATTCTTGCACCTTTTCCCTTTGGAGCAATTTTTTTAATTAATCTATTTATTTGTTTTAATTCAACAAGTGTTGTATTTCCAACACCAGTTTCTTGTTGAATTTCTCTAACCTTTTCAAGCGAATATCCAACTTCTTGCATCATTTTTTCATAGTCAAAAACAAGTTCTCCGATCATATATTTTTCATAGTCAATACCAACAGCCCTTTTCATGATTTCATTTTTTCGTGCAATAACTGCATCGTATGATAAATCACGCATCGCTATCACCTTCTAAAATCTTTCTTAGTTCAATGCCTATTGTTATTAGTTCTGGGACCGGTTCACCAAAATCATGATCGTATTTTGGATTAATAGAAACAAGTTTTCCTGAAACTCTTCTTCCAATGAGTGTTTCAATTTCTACTTCATCTCCTATTTGTGCTGTTTCATTAATTAAAAATCCCTTTACTCTCATTTGAAGAGGAACTTTTTTTGTATCTTCTGGAAGAGGGGCAGTTCTTTCTTCAGGCTTTAAAAGGGTTTTTTGAATTTGAACCCAATCTCCCTTTTTAGCAATCATATTTTCACCTTCTTATTTAATTGACAATATTGACCTTGGAACTGGTAAATCAGCCATTGTTTTTAAACCAGGTTCAGCGTTAATTACAATTGGAATCATATTTGTTGCTATTGCAATTGTTGCTTTACCGCCAGGAATTTCAGGTTTTATTGCAAGGTTTATATTTGGATCACCATATATTTCAATATAATCTCCAGTTTCTACACCTTCAAGATGGGGATGGATTTGTTGAGGATGTTGCATTTCAATAACTACTTCACCATTTATGTACGCTTTTGCAGAATGATTACAGCCTGCTACCATACCTGGTTCAACCTTTACAACAGGTGTTTCTCTATGGACATTTGAAATAATTGGTTTTCTTTCTTGTTCTATCTTTGTAATGTTCCAACCAAGCGCCCTTGCAATCATTGCTATACTTTGTGGAAAACCTATATGTCCAACGATTGTTCCCTTCTTTAAACCTTCTTCAAATTCTTCAGGTGTTGTTCCAACGCCTTGAGTTTCCATAACTGTTTTTCCAAAAGGAGATAAATCGTTAATCCTTCTTGCAACAATCTTATCAACCCTATTACATACACCTGTAAGGGCTATAATAAGTGTATCTAAAACAAAGCCTGGATTAACTCCGGTACCTAGAATTGTAACACCATATCTTTTTGCAAGACTATCCAAATATTCAGCTTCTGTTTTATGAGAATCAAACGGATATGCCATCTCTTCAGCAATTGTAACAACATTTGCATGATTTTTGACGGCATATTCGATTTGTGGTAGAACGTCACTTACAAAAGATGAAGTTGCAATAACTACTAAATCTGGATTAACTTTTTCAATTACTTCTTTTGAATTACTAATTTTAACGCCAATTTTTCCAATATTTAAAAATTCTCCTACATCTTTTCCCAATAGGTCTGGATTTAAATCAATTGCACCAACAAGTTTCATATTTTTACTTTCAATAATATTTTTTGCAATGCCTCTTCCCATTGCACCTAGTCCCCAACTAACTATTCTCATATCTTTTACCTCCTTATTTTTCTAATCCTCCAAATTAATGTTATCACGCTTTTTAAAAGTTTTCCATCTTGTTTAAATTGAATTAATTTTGCGTAAAATTAATAAAGTATGAAAATTAAAATTAAACACGGTTTTATATAAGTATGCATGAGTATGCAAACTTATGCATTATTCAATAAATTTTCAAATAAAAAAAGGGGCTTAAAAGCCCCTTTTAAATTGACAGTTTTTAAAAAATTACACAAACAAACTAATAACTAATAATTCAACTAAACCAATACCCCAAGCAATAGTAGTTGTAATTGACCAAACTTTAATTTGTTCTTTTGTATCTTCAATTCCCATCATTCTATTAACAACCCAGAAATAACTATCATTGAAATATGAGAAGAACAAAGAACCTATACTAGCAGCTAAAGCTGCAAAAAGTGGATTTATACTAAGATTTGCAATAATAGGAGCACTTATAGAAGCTGCAGTAATCATTGCAACAGTACCGCTACCTTGTACAAATCTAACAAGTGTAGCAATTATAAATGGTAATAAAATTGGAGGAAGAGAAGTTTTAGAAATAGCTTCAGCAATTACAGTTCCAATTCCGCTATCTCTAAGAACCATTCCTAGAGCTCCTCCAGCACCTGTAACAAAAATTATAATACCAGCTGATCTGATTCCTTTTTCTAATTGACCAAGAAGTTCTTTTCTTTCTACTTTACCAGCAAGTCCATAAATGGCGATTAATAGACCTATTCCAACTGCAATTACTGGAGAACCAACAAAACCAAAAATTTCTTTCCAAACACCTGATACACCAACTAGTTTTGCAATATTTTGTATAAGAATTAATACTATTGGAACGATAAGTGGGGCAAATGAAGCAAAAGGTGAAGGTAAATTTTTATCTGCTTTTCCTAATTCTTTATATTCAATTTTGGCATTTGAAGGTCTTACCCAACCTTCTCCATTTTCTGCTGGGATTTGATAAATTCTTTTACCAAGCCAGTTTGCGTATAATAAGCCTCCAATTAACATTGGAATTGCTAATACAAGGCCCCAAAGGATCATTGAACCAACACTAACTCCGAAAATCCCTGCTACTCCAACAGGACCAGGAGTAGGTGGTACAAGAGAGTGAGTAATAACTAGACCAAGTGCCATTGAAACTCCAAGTGAAATAATTGATTTTTTAGTGTTTTTAGAAATAGCTTTAGCCAATGGGAATAAAATAACGAAACCTGAATCACAGAAAATAGGAATTGAAACTACAAAACCAGTTAAAGCAAGAGCAACTTCTTCTTTTCCTTTTCCTAACCACTTTAAAAATGTTCTAGCCATTGTTTCAGCTGCACCAGAGATTTCAAAAATACGACCCATCATAATTCCAAAACCAATAATGATACCTATACTTCCCAGAGTACCTCCAAAACCTTTTGTTATAGAATTTACTACAGAACTTGGTGGTAAGCCCCCAATAACCCCTATTGCAGCAGCAGAGATAATGAGTGCTGGGAATGGATGGATCTTTGTTTTAAGAAACATTACAAGAAGCAAGATAATTCCTACAATAAGACCAAAAATAAGCTGCCCTTCGTTAACAGCTGTCATGTTTTACACCTCCCATTTATTGGATAAAATGAATAGAATATTTAGCAGCCAATTTGATAGCTTCAAACATACTTGTTTCATCAGCTATTCCTTTTCCTGCTATATCAAAAGCAGTTCCGTGGTCAACGGAAGTTCTTAATATTGGCATACCCAATGTTATAGAAATTGTTCTCTTAAAATCAAGGGTTTTTGTTGCTATATGTCCTTGGTCATGATACATGGAAAGGACAGCTGAAAAATTTCCTTTTCTTGCAAGATAAAAAATTGAATCTGCACCTATAGGGCCAACAACGTTGTAACCTAATTTTTTGGCTTCTTCAATGGCAGGAATTATTTCTTCAATTTCTTCTCTTCCAAATAGTCCTTCATCTCCAGCATGTGGGTTTAAACCGGCAACACCTAAAGGTTTGTCTGTTGATATTCCAATTTTTTTCAAAGCTTCGCTACATCTAATTATGTAATCTAAGACTCTATCTTTTTTAACTAAATCACAAGCTGTTCTTAAAGAAACATGTCGTGATAGGAAAAATACCCTCATCTCATTTTCTATTTCAAACATTGTTAGTGGGTCATTTGAATGGGTAAGGTTTCCAAAAATTTCTGTATGACCAATAAAATTAACATTTGCTTTTTTTAATGCAACTTTATTAATTGGAGCAGTTGCAACTGCAGCGACTTTTTTATGCATTGCAAGTTCAATTGATTTAACTATATATTCGTAAGATGCTTTACCTGACATTGCACTAACTTCTCCAAATTTAAGTTTTGAAACGTCAACATTGTTTAAATCTATCATTGATAGCGTTCCATATTTATAAATTCCTTCGTCTGGCTCATTAATTGATTTTATTTCTAGATCAAGTTTTAAAAATTCAAGGTTTTTTTCAATAACACTTCTATCTCCTATTATTAAAGGTTTACAAATCTCATAAATTTCTGGATGAGTTAAAGATTTTATTACTATTTCCGGACCAATACTTGCAGGATCTCCCATGGTTATAGCTATAATTGGCTTTTTCAAAAACAACACCTCCTAACTCATTTTTTGCAAATGACTAATGCAAAGATAAATTCCCTTTTCATCACCAATCATCCCACCTTTAGTTGCTATGTTAATTTGATCAGCTATACCATTAATTATTTTTCCTGCTACTGCTAATGGCAAAATTTCATCTAAAAGTTCAACACCATGGGCTTCTAATTTGTTCAACAACGCTATCGTTGTGTCTCCGCCACTTGAGAAAATTCCGTGAAAAGTTAGATTTGAATTAATTAACTTGTGAGCAATTTCAGCAAGACCAGTATTAATCAAAACAGATAGATTTTCAACACTTTGATTTAATTTTGATGATAAAAATTGTAAATCTAACTTTTCATGGTTAATTGTTGTAACACAAATTAAATTTTTTTCATCATAAACTTCTATAGTTTTTTGGAATGCTCGGTTTATTTCTTTCTCTCTTTCATTTTCTGATATAAGTTTTTTTGGATTTACGTTAATAATCTCAAGATCGGGAATTTTTATTTTTAAGAAGTTTAATTGTTTATAAGTTGTATCAGTAACACTTCCTATTACCATCAGAATTTTTTTGTCGTTTTCGTTTCTTCCTTCCATTTGTTTTGCCAATGAATAGGTAAAAGGACCAGGATCAACAGAGAAAAATTTAATATTTAAATTAATCCAAATTCTAGCTATTTTATCTATATCTTCTTCATCTGTGGCATCAAATACAAAAATTTTATAACCTTTATTTAGATGTTCTTTTAGAGTTTTAATACAAATTTCATCACTTTGGCTTAAAAAATCGATAGGAAAGTGGATGGAAGGTTTTTGAGATTGTTTTTGTAAGATTTCCATTACAGAGGAAGTTTTTACTGGAGCTTTGGGGTCTTTTGCAGCTTCTGTTTTATGTAAAGGAATGCCATTAACTAAAAGTCTGCCTCCTATGGTAATTCTTCCAGAACTTGGAAATGCTGGTACCATAACAGCCACAAAGTCTTTTAAACTATCTAAAACAGCATCAATTTCAGCTCCTATATTGCCTCTTAATGTACTATCAATTCTTTTGTTAATCAATTTAAAATTCTTATTTTTAATTTGAAATGCAATATTTGCTACAGCCTCATATGCTTTTTCTTTTTCTATTCCCCTACTTTCGGTTGATATTGTAATAACATCATAATCTGGAAGATAATTTTCAATTTCATGTTGTTTTTCCTTTTTAAGTGATAAAGTTTTTAAACCTAATTTTTTTAAAAGTATACCGCTAGCATTTGCACCTGTAAGATCATCAGCTATGATAAAATATTTAGCCATTTTCTCACTTCCTTATACTTTTATTAGATTAATTGGCAAATTAATAATTTCATTGTATTCTTCTTGAGAAAAAGTTTTTCCGGTAATTACTGCATCAAGATCTTCTAATGAACAAATTGAATAAAGAGAATCAATGAAAAATTTTGTACTATCAGCTAATAAAATAGTTTTACGTGAGTTGTTGATAATTTGTTTTTTTAAAAGGCCTTTTTCTGGGGTTGGAGTAACTACTTGCCATTTTCTATTAACTGCTGAAGTACCCAAGAACGCTATATCGAAGTGTAATGATTTAACAAAATCCAGAGCTAAAGAACCTAAAACACTTCCTGTTTCTTTTTGTATTTCTCCGCCAAACATAAAGACTTTATTTTTAGATTTTGAAAGAAACAAAGCAATGTTTAAATCGGAAGTGAACACTGTTAGATTTTCAAATTCTGTTAGTAATTTAGCTAATTCATAAGTGGTTGTCCCAGCATCTAAAAAAACAGTTAAATCGTTTGAGATAAATTCCAAAGCCTTCTTTGCTATTTTTTGTTTTTCTTCAATGTTAGTTTTTTTCTTACTATCATATGTGATTTCTTTTGATAAAGATTGATGTAAGAAAGCTCCTCCGTGAGTTTTATAAACAATTCCTTTCTTTTCTAAAATGTTGAGATCTCTTCTAATTGTCATTGGGGATACTTTTAATTTTTCAGCAAGAGAATTAATTTTTACATAACCATTTTTCTTAAGTTCCTGAAGTATTTTTTCTAATCTTTCAATTCGAAGCATAATATCACCTTGTTATTATTTGTTAATTTTTGTTTGATTTTGTTATTTTTAACATATTATACATTTTTTTTGATATCTTTGTCAAGTTAGAAATATTTTTGTATAATAATATGGGGAGGGATGAATATGGAAAAATTATCTATTAATGATTTATTAAAATTTAAATTTATTTCAGGCCTTTCTTTTTCGCCTGATGGAAAGTTCCTTGGTTTTGTAGTTCACAAAATGAATGAAGAGGAAAACAATTATGTTTCAAATATTTGGGTTTATAACACAGAAAGTAAAAAGGCATTTCAACTTACAACCTTTGGTCAGGAAAGTAGTTTTATATGGCTTGATAATGAAACAATTCTTTTTCCTTCAATTAGAGATGAAAAAGATAAAAAAAGAAAGGAAAATGGAGAGATATTTACTGTATTTTACAAAATTAATGTAAATGGTGGAGAAGCTGAAAAATATTTTGAAGTTCCTTATGTAGTTAAAAAAATTGAAAAATTAAACGATGAAACGTTTGTTTTTCTTGGTGTATATGACAGTAAAGTCCCTGATTTTTCAAAGCTTGATGAAAAAGGAAAACAAGAAGCTTTAAAAAAGCTAAAAGAAGAAAAAGACTATGAAGTTCTAGATGAAATTCCATTCTGGCAAAACGGTGCTGGTTTTATAAACAAAAAAAGAACAAGACTTTATCTATTTAATTTAAAAGAAAATTCTTTTAATTCTATTACAGATGAACTTACCAACGTAATTCAATTTGATATTAGAAACGATAAAAAGAAAATCTTGTTTATTTCAAATAAATATAAAGATAAAATGGAAATAAAATCAGACTTGTTCTTGTATGATGTAGATAATAATACACTTGAAAAATTAACACATGAAACTCCATTTAGATATACATATGCATATTTTTTAGATGATTCTATAATTTTTGCAGGAAGTAACATGAAAAAATATGGAATAAATGAAAATCCAAAGTTTTATCTTTTAGATCCATCTACAAGGAATTTAAAATTACTTACCCCTGATTTTGATTTAAGTGTATGGAACAGCGTTGGTTCTGATTGTAGATATGGTTCAAATAAAAATGCTGTTGTAGATGGAAAATATCTTTATTTTGTTACAACCGAGTGGAATAGTTCATATTTAAACAGAATTGATAAAAATGGAAATATTGAAAGATTGACAAAAAAAGGTGGTTCAATCGATGGTTTTGATGTAAAAAATGGAGAAATTTATTTTGTGGGTCTAAAAGATTACAAGCTTCAAGAAATATATAAGTTAGAAGATGATGAAATACAGGTTACTACGTTCAACGAATGGGTTATAAAAGAACGAAAAATTTCAAAACCTGAGCGTTTTACTTTCTTATCTGATGATAGTGTAGAACTTGAAGGATGGATAATAAAGCCAGTTGATTTTGAGGAAGGAAAGAAATATCCTGCAATACTTGATATTCATGGAGGCCCTAAAACCGTATATGGAGAAGTGTTTTTCCATGAAATGCAGGTTTGGGCAAATGAAGGATACGTTGTAATGTTTACAAATCCAAGAGGGAGTGATGGAAGAGGAAACAAATTTGCTGATATTAGAGGGAAATATGGAACAGTTGACTATGAAGATTTAATGAAATTTGTTGACGAGGCACTAAAAAGATATCCATTTATTGATAAAGAAAAACTGGGCGTAACAGGTGGCTCATATGGTGGCTTTATGACAAACTGGATAATCGGTCATACTGATAGATTTAAAGCAGCTGCATCTCAAAGAAGTATAGCAAACTGGATTTCAAAGTTTGGTACAACGGACATAGGATACTATTTTGTTGAAGACCAGCAGGCAGCAAATCCATGGGATAACTTTGAAAAACTCTGGTGGCATTCTCCCATGAAATATGCTGATAAAGTGAAAACTCCAACGCTTTTTATTCATTCAGAAGAAGATTATAGATGCTGGCTTGCAGAAGGAATTCAGATGTTTACGTCATTAAAATATTTTGGAGTTGAATCTAGGCTTGTTTTATTTAGAGGCGAAAATCATGAACTTTCAAGAAGCGGAAAACCAAAGCATAGGTTAAGAAGGCTTAAAGAAATAACCGAATGGTTTAATAAATATTTAAAATGAATTTATAAGGTTGGCAATATGCCAACCTTTTTTTAAAATTATGTTAAAATGAGAAAGGGAAGAAAGGGGGGATGAAATGAAAAAGGTAGTTAAATGGATTTTAGTTGTTTTAGTGCTAATAATAATTTCATTTTTAATTCAATCGTTTCTTGGAAATAGTTATTTTAAATGGTTGTTTGTAGGAAAGTATGAAGTAACTTCTGCAGAAATAGAGCAGGTAATGGACGAAAGTGGAATAATGCATGTACATGAAATAATTACATACAAAATGAGAAAGCCATTTAAAGGAGTATATAGACATATTCCACCTTCGCGTGCTGTTGAAATTAGTAATGTAAATGTCTGGGTTGAAAATGTAAAACCAACAAAGATAGAATATTTGAAAAACAATAATAGAGAATTTGAAGTAAGAATTTGGATTTCAGAAAATCCCCAAGAAACAGTTTTGCCTGAAGAAGTACCAGTAATTGTTCTTCATGTTACATATGATGCAAAGTATACTTTTGAAAAGGGATATGATGTATCTCAGGTGTTTAGACAATTTTGGGGCAATGGATGGGACGCACCAGCAAAAAATATTAAAGCCACTTTTAAATTTCCAAATACCTTTAATGTGCTAAATGTATATACCCATCCAAATATTAACTATATTGAAAATAATAACGAATATACATTTTTTGTTAAAAACCTACCACCATATACATATGCTGAAGTAAGATTTTTATTTTCAAACGATTTTATTCCTAAAGTTTATTACTATAACCCAACTTTAACAAAAAATGCTGTTGAATATGAAGAAAACAAATATCAAAAATTCATAGCAAAAGCAAAATTTTATCCAGTTTTAACCACTTTGATTATTCTTGCACTTTTGATTTTAATTTTTTACATTTTTGGTGTTGAAAAAGACATACAATATCAAGGAGAATATGAAAGGGAAATCCCTTTTAAAGATCCACCTGATGTAGTAAATGCAATTGTTGTAAATCAACTTTTAAAAATTGATTCAAATGGTATTTCCGCAGTTATAATGGATTTGTATAGAAAAGATTTTGTTAAATTGAATGAAAATGGAAAATATATTGAAATAATTGAAAAAGATCCAAAAGATCTTCCAGAAAGTGAAAGATTTTTCTATGAATTTTTGAAAAAGTATTCAACTGACAATTTCTTTTCTTTTAATGACTTAAAAAAAGCTTTATCAAAGGATAAAGAGCTTGCAAGAGAATTTCTAGCTGATTTTAAAACATATAAAACGCTGGTTTTAAATGAAGCAAAGCGAAGAAAATATTTGTCAATTAAAGGAACAGTTCTTTCATATATTGTGGGAATAATTTCTATACTTTTATCTCTTTACTTTTTCAACGCATATTCAAATGTGTATCTTTTATACGAAAGTATTTTTTCAACCATTTTGTTTGTGATAGGAGGAATACTATTTTTTATACCAAGAGATGTATTTGGAAGCTGGACAAGTATTGGAAGAGAGTACTATCTTAAATGGAAAAATTTTGAAAAATTTCTCCTTGATTTTTCTGCTCTTTCAGAGTATCCGCCAGATTCTATAATTATCTGGGAGGATTATCTAGTATATGCTACAGCACTTGGAATAGCTGATAAAGTGGAAAAACATCTTAAAAAACTTGTGCCAAAAGAAATTGAAAGATCAGCCCATCCATATTATGGATATCGTACATATAGAAGATACGGAATGGGATTTTATACGGTTTCTAGCGTTGCAACTTCCACTGTTTCGAAAGGTTCTGGTAGTGGATTTGGAGGAGGCGTTGGTGGAGCAGGTGGCGGCTCTGGTGGCGGCGGTGGAGGTGCATTCTAAATGATGAAAGGGGTGAAAAAATGGTTTTATGGATATTACTAATAGTTATTGCTGCGGTCATTGCTTGGATAATTTCTACATATAATTCATTAATTGTTTTAAAAAGAAGAGTTGAAAATGCCTGGAGTCAGATCGATGTTCAACTTAAAAGAAGGCATGATTTAATACCAAATCTTGTAAATTCTGTAAAAGGATATATGAAGTTTGAACAAGAGACTCTTGAAAAGGTAATGCAAGCAAGAGCTAGTGCAATTTCAAGTAAAGACGTTAATAAAAGAATACAAAGTGAAAATGAGCTTTCTGGTATGTTATCAAGACTTTTAGCTGTTGTTGAAAACTATCCTGAATTAAAGGCAAATGAAAATGTAAGTAAATTAATGGAAGAACTTAGAGAAACTGAAAATAAAATTTCTTATACAAGACAGTTTTACAACGATATAGTAATGAGATACAACACCAAATTATCTGTATTCCCATCGAATTTAATAGCTAATATGTTTGGATTTAAAGAAGAACCATATTTCAAAGCTCCAGAAGAAGAAAAAGACGTTCCTAATGTAGATTTGTCAATTTAAATGTTTTTAATTTAAAAAATAAAAAAAGAGCGCTCGTATAGAGCGCTCCCTTTCTTTTTAAAAGGTTATTTTCTGGGGGGTAGGGGATATTGCGGCTTTTGTTGTTGATATCCGTATCCATATGGGTTTCCATATGGGTTTCCATAAAATGGCATCATTTGCCTGTTTTGATACATAGGAGCCCTTTGAAATCTCATCTTTTCATACATCCTTTTTTGAAGGGCAAATCTTTTCATTAGTTCTAATTTTTTTCTGAAAATTTCTTTGTATGGAATTTCAACTGTTATACCATTACTAGAAGCTTTAAAAGCCAAATTAAATGATATTTTTTCGTTTAACTTAATTTCAACCGCTTGAAATTCTACTTTCATTCCAGGTTTAAAATCAAAGAATTTCCACATTGGGCCAATGTAAATTTCAACTTCAGTACCTTCATCAGTGTCAAGTATAATTCTTGATTTTGAAAGTTTTGTGTCAAGTTGAATATATACTTCTTTTATTGTACCTGTATATGTTGCAGGATCACTTACTTCAATGTTTTTAAGTTTTTGCCATACATCTTGATAATTTAAAGGTTTATCATTTTGAATGTTAAAAGGAAATGCAAACATAGCACTTATGAAAATTACAGAAATAAGTAAAAATGCTAACTTTTTCATACCTTTCACCTCCTGTGAAAATTTTTAGTTTTTTAAAATGAGATTTTTCAATCTTAAATATTCATCCTCGCTAATTTCACCTCTTGCTAAACGTTCGTTTAAAATCTTTAAACTTTCTTCTGTAGGATGAATGTTTGGCCTGTTAATTCCTATAATTATGTTTTTAATTAGCTTGTAAAGTAGAAAAACAACTAGAATAAATACTCCAAGACCTATTATAGGAAAAATCCATCCAAATAATCCGTGATGAAAATATGGTGAATAATGTAAGTACATTTTTTAGCCTCCTTTTTTATGATGCAATTTCATTATACATAGTAAAGCTTAAAAAATCCTTAGAATTTTAAGAATGGTATAATCTTACAGGTGAGGTGGTGAAATTGTTGGATAAATATATTAAGAAATTAATTCAGCTTGTTTCTTTTGAAAGAGACGAAGAAGTTAAAAGAATGGAATGGGAGATAAAAAATTTATCTGGTTTTGAAAGAGAGAAAAAAGGAAGGGCTATATTAAATTTAAAGCCGAAAGTAATTGGTGAAGAACTTGGGATGTACCTTGTTAAATTTGGAAGAAACAAATTAATTGAAACAGAAATTAAAGTTGGAGATGAAGTATTAATTAATAGAGATGGAAAGAAAATTCGTGATGATTTTAAAGGAATTGTAGTTGAAAAAGGCTCAAGATATTTAATTGTTTCTATTGATAAATTACTTCCTAAAAATTTTAAAGAAGTTAGAATTGATTTGTATGCAAGTGATGTTACATACAAAAGACAAATTGAAAATTTAGAAAATTTACCTGAAAAAGGAAAGAAAGTTTTACATTACATTTTAGAAGACATAAAACTTGAAGAGATAAAAGATGAAGATTTTGTACCATTTGATGAAAACCTAAACAATTCTCAAAAATTAGCAATTTCAAAGGCCCTTTCAAGTGAAACATTTTTTTTAATTCATGGGCCGTTTGGAACTGGAAAGACAAGAACGCTTGTAGAATATATTTTGCAGGAAGTTAAGAAAGGTAAAAAAGTGCTTGTTACGGCAGACAGCAACATGGCAGTTGATAATCTTGTAGAAAGACTTGCAGGAAAAGTATCTCATGTGAGGATTGGTCATCCTTCAAGAGTTTCAAAAAATCTTATTTCATCAACTCTTGCTTCAAAGATAGAGGAGCATAAAAGATATATAGAATTAAAAACTTTAAATGAAAAATTTTCAAAATTGATAGAGGAAAGAGAAAATTTTCAAAAGCCAATACAAAAATGGCGAAGAGGACTTTCCGATGATGAAATTTTAAAACTTTCAGAGAAAGGAAAAACTGTTAGAGGAATACCACTAAAAATAATCAAAGATATGGCAGAATGGATAGCTTTAAATAGACAAATTGAGGAAATAAAAGAAAAAATGGAAAAACTTGAAGAAGAAATTTCAAAGGAGATTATTGAAAATTCAAGTGTTGTGTTTGCAACAAATTCTTCATCATATTCAGAAGTCTTGAAAAATTTTGAATTTGATGTAGTTGTAGTTGATGAAGCAACTCAATCAACTATTCCAAGTGTATTGATTCCACTTTCAAAAGGAAGAAAGTTTGTTCTTGCCGGAGACCATAAACAGCTTCCTCCAACAATACTTTCAGAAAAAGCAAAAGAGTTGTCAATAACTTTATTTGAGATATTGATTGAAAAATATCCTTATATGAAAGAACTTCTCAATATTCAATATAGGATGAACGAAAAATTAATGGAGTTTCCAAATAAAGAATTTTATGATGGAAAGCTTATTTCTGGCGTGGGAAATATTACATTAAAAGATTTGGGATTTAGTGGAAATGATGAAATAACTAGTTCAGATAATGTCCTAGTTTTTGTTGATACTAAAAATGAAAAAGAAAGGTTTGAAAAACAAAAGAAAGATTCTACTTCATATTACAATAAGCTTGAGGCAGAAATTGTAAAAAAGATAGTTGAAAAGTTTTTGAAACTTGGCTTAAAAAAAGACTTTATTGGAATAATTACACCATATGACGATCAAGTAGATTTAATTAAATCTTTCAATCTTGATGTTGAAGTAAATACAGTTGATGGATTTCAAGGAAGAGAAAAAGAAGTTATAATCATTTCTTTTGTAAGGTCAAATACAAAAAAAGAACTTGGGTTTTTAACTGATTTAAGAAGGTTAAATGTGTCAATTACACGTTCAAAAAGGAAACTAATATGTATTGGTGATTCAAAAACACTTGAAAATCATGAAACATACAAAAGATTTATAGAGCATATAAAAAATAAGGGTGTTTATTTAAGTATATAAAAATTGGTACAATGCTATAATATAAAAGACAATGAAGAAAGGAGAAAAAGTGTATGATAAAAAATATAGTATTTGATCTTGGAAGAGTACTTCTTAACTGGGATCCATACAGTTATATGTTAAAGCATTTTCCAAAAGATGTTGCTGAGTTTTTAGAAAAAAATGTTTTTGAAACAGATGATTGGAAGTTAATGGATAAGGGAGAGTTAACAGAAGAGGATCTTTGGGAAGATAAGTTAAAAAAATTTCCAGAATATAAAGAATATATACTTCATATGAAAGAAAAAGTTCTTGAGCTTTTAAGTCCAATTAAAGAAAATGTTTCTTTAATTCCTCTTTTAAAAGAAAGGGGATATAAACTTTATATCTTATCAAATTTTAGCAAAGAAACATTTGAAAAGGTACAAAAAAAGTATGAATTTTTTAAATTTTTTGATGGAATGGTTATTTCAAGCCATGTTAAAGAAATAAAGCCAAATGAAAAAATTTACCAAATTTTAATTGAAAAATACAATATTAAACCAGAAGAGAGTTTATATATTGACGACAAAATTGAAAATATTGAAACTGGTAAAAAATTAGGTTTTAAAACTATACATCTAGATGATCCTAATAAATTAGAAGAAAGATTAAAAGAATATATAGATATTTAGACAAATGGAGGGGTAATATGAATTGTGCACTTATCATGGCTGGGGGAAAGGGAGAAAGATTTTGGCCATATTCAACAGATGAAAAGCCCAAACAATTTTTAAATCTTTTTGGCGAAGATACCATGATTCAACTAACAGTTAAAAGGCTTAATGGTCTTATTCCTATTGAAAATATTTTTGTAGTTACTGGAGAAACATATGTTGATTTAGTAAAAAATCAATTACCAGAGCTACCCGATGAAAATATAATTATTGAACCTATTGGAAGAAATACAGCACCTTGTATCGCTCTTTCAGCATTTTATATTCAAAACAGACTAGGAGATGTTAATCTTGCAGTTCTTCCCGCAGACCATCTTGTAGAGGATGTTGAAAAATTTCAAACAGCATTAATAAAGGCATTTGAATTTATAAACAAAAATAAAAACGCTATTGTTACCCTAGGCATTAAACCAGACAGGCCAGAAACTGGGTATGGATATATAAAATATCAAAAAGGTGAAAAAATAAATCTAAATGAAAGTGTTTTAAAAGTTGAAAGATTTGTAGAAAAGCCAGATTTAGAAATTGCTAAAAAATATTTATCCGAGGGTACATATCTTTGGAACGCAGGGATATTTGTTTGGAATACAGAAACTATTTTAGAAAACACAAAAACTTTTCTTCCAAAAACATATAATATTCTAAAAGAAATTTTTAAATATTCAGGAGAGGAATACCTAAATACTTTGAAAAATTTATATGGTAAAGTAGATAAAATATCCGTTGACTATGGTATTATGGAGCATGCTAAAAATATATATGTTATTCCATCTGGATTTGGCTGGGACGATGTTGGTAGTTGGAGTTCTGTTGAAAGGCATAGTAAAAAGGATGAGTTTGGAAATGTTGTTGGTAAAAATACGCACTATTTTAATTCAAAAGGTAATATAGTTAAAAGCAAGAAAAAAACTATTCTAAACGATGTAGACAATTTGGTAGTTATAGAAACAGATGAATATTTGATTATTTCAAGCAAAGAAAATGTTCAGAAAATAAAAGAAATAAAAAATAAATTATTAGAAAAATAGCTCAAGGGGTGGCTATGAATGAAGCATTATATTAACCATGAAAATCATATATTTTCATTTTCAAAATTTAACAAGCCTGTGATTGAAGTAGAAGATGGAGATGAAATAATTTTTGAAACACTTGATTGTTTTTCTAATCAAATTAAAAATAATAATGATAAATTGGAAAGTATTGATTGGAATAAAGTAAATCCTGCCACTGGGCCAGTTTTTGTAAAAGATGCAAAACCGGGTGATGTTTTAGAAGTAGTTATTAACGATATTGAAATTGAAAATAGAGGTGTAATTGCAACTGGAAAAGGTATCGGTGTATTGGGAAGCAGTCTGAATGAAATGTTTTTTAAGGTAGTAAATATTGAAGGTGAAAAAGTAATATATGATGAAAACTTGAATTTTCCAATTAAACCAATGATTGGAGTTATTGGTGTAGCACCTGAAAATGGAGAAATAAACTGTGGAACACCTGGAAATCATGGTGGGAACATGGATACAAAATTAATAACAAAAGGAGCAAAGGTATATTTACCTGTTTTTGTAGATGGTGGATTATTAGCTCTTGGAGATCTTCACGCATTAATGGGTGATGGAGAAGTTTGTGGAACAGGAGTAGAAGTAGCTGGAAAAGTTACAATAAAAGTGCGTGTTAGAAAAGACTTTAAATTAAACACACCTATGGTTGTAAATGAGAAAGTTATATCTATGATTTATTCAGATATTAATTTGGAAAAAGCAATAGAGAAATCTATT
This sequence comes from Thermosipho sp. (in: thermotogales), assembly GCA_030153605.1. Taxonomy (GTDB): domain Bacteria; phylum Thermotogota; class Thermotogae; order Thermotogales; family Fervidobacteriaceae; genus Thermosipho_A. The sequence continues at coordinate 563 of JASKLO010000022.1, read as the reverse complement.
TTAGAAATGATTAATTTAATACAGTTGAAAAAGGAAATTTCAAATGAACAACTAATTATGCTATTTAGCATTATTGGAAATGTTGAAATTTCACAGATAGTAGATCCACTTTTTACAGCTCGTTTCAGTCTACCAATTGATTTTTTAAAAAGTTTTGGAATAACAATTGATTGATTTTTTTAATCATTAAATAAAAAAGGCTTCGGTTGAACCGAAGCCTTTCTTTTTTGATAAAACACATTTATTACATTGGGAAGTATCCTCTCTTTTTGACAGCGGAAGCAACTCTATCAATTGCTACAATATAAGCTGCTGTTCTCATATCTGTATTGTATTTTTGTTTTGTTGCATATACGTTATCAAATGATTTTTTCATGATTTTTGTAAGTTTTCTTCTTATATCTTCAATGTCCCAGAAGAAGCTTTGTAAGTCTTGTACCCATTCAAAGTATGAAACTGTAACTCCACCAGCATTGGCAAGAATATCGGGTACAATAAGGACATCTTTTTCAATAAGAATTTTTTCTGCTTCTTCGGTAGTTGGACCGTTTGCACCTTCGACG
>JASKLO010000052.1 GCA_030153605.1 Thermosipho sp. (in: thermotogales) | reverse complement strand
ACTGCCCTTGAGAAATACCATGTTCTCTGCAAATTTCAGCTATAGTTTTTTTACCTCTTAATCCTTCGAGTACAATCGCCATCTTTTCTTCAGCAGAAAGCTTCTTTCTCATATCTTTCACTCCCCCTCATGAAAAATTATACTCTCTACTTTCTAACTGTCCTATCCTTCAGGGGAGCAGTATATCAATATAACCTATCTATTTGAAAAAAACTTCAATAACTCTATTTCTAATTTCCACCCCTCTGTAAAATAAGCTCAACACTAAACTTTTCAGAACGTCCCTGGAAAACTCAACTCTATAAATTGCAAGTTTTAAATGAATAATATCCCCAAACAACGGCATTTACTAAAGCTTCTTTAATTGTTTCAATTGAAATAATACAGCTGTCTTTTCTTTTTAATCCTTTTATTTCCCGCTTTTTTCAAGATGTTCTATGGCAAGTACAAAAAAATTTCATCTTCGAGAACTCCAACTATATCTTTTGTTTTAACTTTTATACAAAAAATTATTTTCCCACCTGAACCATTTGTAAACTTCAAATGCTTTAGATAAACATTTTTCATTTTTTGCCAAAAGCCTGGCGAAAACGGGGACTTGTATTTTGATAAAAAAATATAAAACTCCAGGTTTTAAAGTTAAGGCAATTGATACAACGCTGCTGGAAATGTGTTTAATGTGGCCTTTGCAGTAAGATTTCCTGAAACGGGGAACATAGAAAGAAAGCAGTTTATTTGCAAATGCTGCAGCTGCCATTTCCGTAACAAGATTAGGAACACAATCTTCCATCTCTAATAGATTGGATGTCGAGAAATTTATTACAAAAAACTTAGTTTTCAGAACTTAGTTTTATTCTAGATTTATTTATTAAAACGTTCAACCTATATATCGAAAAAATTACAATTACTATCCCTATCCACTGCCTTGTTGTTATAACGTTGGGGAAAAATAACCTTGAAAGAAGCAGTGCAGTTATTGGATTTAAAGTTCTTACTATATTTGCAATCGAAAAATCTATCCTGCTTAAACTTTTATAGTAGAAATACAACCCTAAAAATGAACCTATAAATGCCGCTATAGAAAGAAAGAAAATTCCACGAAAACTAAATGAAATACTATTATTTCCATAAACAGTAAAGTAAAGAACACCAATAACCAGAAAAGTTATTACATTGTTTGCAAAAACCAAAAAATCTGCCTGTATTTTTGATAATTTTGCAATTGAATTACTCGTAGCAAAAAATAAAGCAGATGAAACAGCAAATATACCACCAATAAGATTTGGAATTTCCATTCTATATGAAGGCATAATAATTAATATAATTCCAAAAATATTAATTATTATCTGCAAAAGTACATTTACTGAAAGCTTTTCCTTAAATAAAAGTACGGAATACATTGAAGTAAAAATATAGTACGAAGTTCCAAGTACCATAGCTATTCCCGGATCAAGCTTCGAAAGACCAATAAACATAAAAAGAAGTCCCGCGGCATTAAACAATCCCACAAAAACAACATAAAAATTCATCCTCAACTTTCGGAATTTTTTCACAAAAAACAAAGAAAAAATACTTGCTATTAAAGCATTAATAATGGTAGCAAACATAGGATTAAATTCTTTGAGTGCAAACTTGTTAAAAATTGCCGTACTCCCCATTAATACTGCCGAAAGAATAGCATAAATCATTTTATCACTCCTATACTATTTTTTCGAAAATGTATACAAATAAAACCCACAATCTTTTATGATTTTCTTAAAAAGACTATCTAATATTTTTATCGCATAAAATCTTAAAGGTTTTTTCACACCAGGTACTAAAATAAAATCAAAAACTTTATATTTAATAACTGAAAACCCACAATTTTTAACTATATCTTTCATTTGCTTAGGTGTCAATTCTTTTTGGAAACCATACATCCAATTTCTAAAACTTTGCTGCAAAATTCTATCAACTACTCCAAAAGATATTTTATTTGGAACCATTATTACCGCTATACCTCCTGGTTTTAAAACTCTATACATTTCTTTTACAGCTCTTTTCATGTCTTCTTTTAACTTATAATGCTCTATTACTCCTAATGATAATACAATATCACAATAATTATCCTGGATCGGTATATCTGTTGCAGTTCCAAGTTTTAACACAATTTTATTTTTGTACAACCCCTTTGCTTTTTCTATAGCGCTTTTTGAAATATCAATACCAATTAACTCCCTACAGTTAAGCTGTTCCCCAACAAATTTTAAAACTCTACAATCACCACAGCCTATTTCGGCAATCTTTTCAAATCTATTTTCTTTAAATTCCCTCTTTATGTATTCAACTATCTGCAACCCTTTTATTTTTGAAATATAATCTCTTACCCTTTCATCTGAATAAGTGTTACTTGTATTCCAAACTTTATTCCAAATCATTTCAAAGTTATATTTTTTGTTTAACATTTTATCTTACTCTCATCATATACTTTTTCAATCTCTTTTACATTCAAAAAGACACCTGTACCGCTATCTATTTTTTCTCCATATACGTTTAAAACATCTCCCACTTCATACTCTCCTTTATTACCACCATGATATATGACAATTACTATCTTTTGACCTGTCCTGATAATTTTCCCCAAAAGTACAGTTGGTGTATATATGGAATGTATGTTATCTATAACTTCTATTTCACAATTTACTTTGCCCAAATTTATATACCTTGTTGAAAATATTTTAGGTATATCTTCAATATTTTTGTAAGCAAAGTGGCAGCAAAATATTTTTTCTTTGAAATAAACCCTAAGTGGTGTTTTCTTTCCCCTATCAAACACTTCCATTTCTTTTTTAGAAGAAAGAGCTGTAATTTTTCTAAATATCTCCATATTCCTTTCTAAATCAAATCTAAATAAAACATCTATGTCACTTTTCTCTTTCCTCAACCCCACCTGATACGATCCAACCATCCCTATATTGTCATATTCTTTTTCATATATCCCCACTAATTTTAAAAAATTTTTTAAATACAAAAACTCCTGAGGATAATTTTTGGAAAATTGTTTAAATGTATAAAATGGATCATAAAACTTTTTTATTTCATTTTTATCAATTACCATTTTATGTTTGACAAAATACGCTCTAATATGTTTTCTACCAAATTGTTTAATAAACTCCAATTGTTCTTCAAAGCTACGCCAGCTTCCATCTTTTTTTCGTATTACTTTTACATACCTATTCCCCTCAATTTCCACATCTCCGTCAGGATGTTGTAAATATATATAATTACATATAACCTTATCTTCCGGATGCCACCAACCTTCCACACTACAGATGTCACCATCTTTTGTCATAAATAACTGCATATCAATCATTAAAATTCACCCCCCACATATTTTTTGAATTACTACATACATTTACATTATATCAAAAAAATATAAACGTAATATTTTGTTAACTATTTCGATAAAAATATATCAAAAACATATTTTCACATTTTTAACATTTTTTTATTATAGCTTTCTACAGAGCTATATCGAATTAAATGAGTATTTGTAAGTCAACTAACAAAAAAACTGAAAAATTTCTAATTGCAAAAGCTTTTCTAAAACTTTCATCTGATTTTCTTTTAATCTTTTCATTAGAAACCTCCAGAATAACTTTCCAAAAACTTCTATTTTTACCATAAAACCTATGAAGATTATATTGTATAAATTTCTGATATATCAAAGATTTCGAAAATTTTATTATTATACAAAAAAGTTCCGGTATTGTTAGGCAATACCGGAATATGAAATATTTAACAAATTACTCATTATCCCAAAAGTGATTTGAAAAATTATTTTTTATCAATAAAGATTTTGAAACATTGGAATAGCCCTTTAAAACTCCTGTGAATTTTTTTGTTTTTGGACAACTACTGCAATCTTTTGATAACAATTCTAAATCCTGATTATTTTCATCAAAATAATTATTTATCAAAGAAACGCTGGAATTATTTGCAGCTACAATTGCTTGAACATTTAACTTAAATTTATTATTTATTATATTTTGATTTCCAGAAAGTATCATTAAACTTATTTCATTTTCAGAAAAATTAGAATTAAATATATAACTTTCTTTATTTTCCAGAACAAATGCTTTTTTCATTCCTGAAATGTCAATATTATTTGCAATAATAGTGGTGTTATATGATCCTAAAATTCCCACACTACTAAAAGTTAATGATGCATTTTTCCCTGAAACTTTTCTATATTTTTTATCTAAAATCTTAACCATTTCAAGTTTCACATAGCTTTCTCCTTTTTCATTACTAACTGAAACTAATCCTATTCCATTATTCAATTCTATTGTAACGTTCTTTAAATAAACAGAAGAATTTAAAATTCCAATTCCAACCACGTTCGATGCACTTATTTTTATATTTTCCAATGTAACTGTAGCACTTTCCAAATATATCACAGGTTTTTCGTTAAAAATATTTTCTGTATTTTTATCGTCAATAAATGATATTTCTCCAGATTCTCCCATACTAATAAATTTCAATTCCTTACCTATAACTTCAACTTTTTCATTAAAAGAATTATTCAAGATTATAATATCTCCATCTTTTGCAGCATCAATTACTCTTTGAAGATCATTTTCAGCTACATATGTTTCAGAAAATGCTAAACTAGTAAACAAGAATACAATCAAAAATAATCCCCATTTTTTCAAACTTTTCATAAATCCACCCCCTAATTCCCTTTACAAGGATAAATTGTTACAGTATCATATTTTATACATAGTCTTCTTTCTGGTTTCCAACATATTCCCAAACATCCAGATTTACATGCCAATTTACCCCAAAAGTTTCCTATCGCATCGCAAAACAACGCACAAACTCCAAAACAATTCTGATTCAAATATCTTTCCGAATCCTCCCACTCTACACAAATAGCATATGTAACAGGTTCTGTTATGCTCTCATCACATTCTCTAAAAATACCTACACTATCATTTAGTAAACTACTATAAACATTAAAATTAGCAGAAACCCCCAAAATCCCTACTAAAATAATCAACAACAAAAAGTATACCTTTTTCATCTTTTCATCCCAAATGTTAATAATAAAATTCTAAAATATAACTAAATATTTAATATCACATTTTACATTTTAACAAAAAAAAAATATAAGATTGTCAAATTAATAATTTGTTAAAAATACAAAAAAACAAAATACACATCATAAAACAATACTTTTATATAATTTTATAGCAATTAATGTTATTATGTTTCCAGCAAACTGTGGCATAAATATTATGACAAAAGTATTATGTTCTTCTATTACCGTTCCACCTGCTTTTACCAAAAAGGAGCTTTTGGTATTACTTTTTCTGCCTTTGAATTTGAAAAAGAAAAGTTATTTTCAATTTCCCATTTGTTTGAAAAGAAATTTAATGTAAGGAAACTTCCGAATTTGTAAAATTATCTAACATTTCTTTGGTTTTCTTAAAGAGGATATACCAAGTGATAAAAAAGAATGGACTAAAAGCTTGTAGAACCATCCGAAAGAAAATAAAATGCGCCAGGTTCAAAGGAAAAAGTTTAAAATGAAAATAAGTCTTAAGTGTAGAGTAAATAAAATAATTAACATTCTATCTACTATCTTTACTTTCATTCAACTCATAGCACGCCTTTTGTAAATTATCACCTTAAAAAATACTCCATCTTTAATAAACTCTGGGGTTTTTAGATTTTTAGCCCTACATAATTCCACTAATCTTTTTTACCCCTGTTCCCCATTGCTCAACATAACTTATTTCTTTGAAAAACCTTGCAATAACTCTATTTCTAATTTCCGACCGCCCTTGCAAAATAAGCTCAACACTTAGATTCCCAGGAAGTCCACCTGGAAAAGTTTTCTCAACTCTACCATCAAAAATTGCAAGTTTTATATCTAAACCTTTAATTGAATAATCTCTATGAACAACAGCATTTACTAATGCTTCTCTGATTGCTTCAATTGGGTAATATAGCTGTCTTCTCTTTTTTCAAGATGTTTTATAGCAAAATTAAATGCATTTTCAACTCGCTTAGAGCGCGCTCTAAAAATTTTTTTAATATACAACTTCAAAGCAAACAAAAAACTATTATAGCCCAATTGTGCAATATCATCTTTATTCATATAATTTCCTTTGCCATTTTCCAAACTCTTTGTTCTCTTACAGCTTTCATATACATTGTTTTCCAATCACCTGTTCTACTATATACCTTTCTTTGTATTTTTCTTTATACATCCATTTCGCTTTTTTCTCACTTCATTTTTTACTTTTGTATGTATGGTATCTTTTACCGGAACTATTACTAATTTCGCTTTTTCAAAAAAACGTTTTTAGTACTTTCATGCTTCTTCCACCTAATGCATCTTCCATTATACATTCTGACTCTATCTTTAACCCTTGTTTTTTCTTACTTTCATTATTCATTTCACTCTCAATAATTTAAAGTAAGTGGTTGATGATATCCACAGATAATCTTTTTAAAAACAAATTCATGGACATGTAGATTTTCTCTTCTTTAGCTAAGGTTTTATGCAAAAAAGATTATAGCTTGTTTTTGCCTTTTTGATATGTTTTTTAGAACACACTTTTTCAGAAGATAACAATCAGTTTTTTATCAATTTATTACCATCCATGAAGAAAATTTATTCAAAATTTTATACTGCTCCCCTGAAGGATTGGACAGTTAGAAAGTAGAGAGTATAATCATATACGAGAATTCCTGTAAGGAAAAATAAAGGTTGAAAAAATATCGCCTCCTGATAATATATAATTAACCACACACAAAAACCAGGAGGCGATACGGAT
>JASKLO010000021.1 GCA_030153605.1 Thermosipho sp. (in: thermotogales) | reverse complement strand
GTTTCCATTCCTCATAGGTAGTTTCTAAACCCTTAAGGTATCCTCTTTATTAGTATATATCTTTGTTATTTACATATTAATTAACAGGAAGTTTCCAATATGTTAAATCATTATTTTATGAGCCTTTTTGTTAATTTTATATTCTAAAAACCTCCCAAAATTTTTCCATATTTTTTCTCATTAACTTATTTGTTACATACGCTTTTTATATGAGCCTCACAAATTAAAGATCAAAGCAACATTGTTAACAAAATATTAAGTATAAAACAAAAACGCTATAACTTTTTGCAAATTATAAATTTTTATTTTAAGTTAAAAAATTGTTTCGTTATTTTTTTAACAAAAATAATATTTTCTATTTTAAGAATAAAAAGTTGATTTAAATTTACATATAAATATAAATTATTGTTGTTTATTTAACAGAGAGATTATAAATTTAAATTTAAAATAAGGTTAATGATGTTAATAAAAATTATAAATTGTTAATTTTTCTTTTTTTATTACCTTAGACTAATCAGATAAAATTTTCAATCTATAATATCCTAAAAATGCTGGATTTAAATCAATCGGTCTCCATGCCATATCTCCAAGCATCATATTTTCATATGATACATACCTAATTTCTCCTTCAGGTCCTGTATGATAAACAAAACCATTTCCTGTATAAATCATTACATGGTAAGGATATTCAGGATCTTCTGGATGAAAATAGAAAATCAAATCCCCAGGCTTTGCATAGTTTCTATCGTAAGACACAAATCTAACGTTATAATGCAAAAGATTATAGGCATCTGCATAACTTGCATATTTTTCACCATCGAAAAACATGTTTACTCCTAATGGACTGTTAGGGTAGTTATATTTCCTTACATCTTCAAAAATAGGACCTTTATAACCTGTTTCCAAAAACCAATCATTATCGTGTTTTTTTAGAGCTTCTTTTAAACAATAAAACACAAAACCAGAACAATCTTTTGTAATAAAGGTAGGATGCTCATTTTCAACGTTATCTAGTGCAATTGCTACAAACCAAAGCCTAAAATTTAAAGAATCTATAAGGTCTAATTTTAATTTTTCAAAATTATCTAGATCATTGTTCCCAATTGGAAACAATAAATTTGTGCAAATCACCATCAAAAACATCAAGAAACTTATCAACCTCATCTTTTTCATAATCTTTCAACCACCAATATATTAAACCCTCCTGATATTCTTCTTTTAATCCAAATAAAACCCAATGTAAAAGTTCATGTGTTAAAACCTTTATAAAAACACCCTTTCTTATTAATATATCTACAGGTTGTAAGATAATCATAAAATCCTTATACACTCCACCTATTGTGTAAGGCTTACCAGTAATTAACCCAAATTCATACAAACTATTAGTTTCATATATAAACACAGGTGTTGGAGGAAGCGTTATACTTGCTTCTTCAAGAAATTGATACAAATTATCCCAAACTTCATATGGAACTTCAAAATTAGCAATCACCTGAGTGGGTATTTCAATACTATTTGATATTAAAGGTACAACCAGAACCAAAAGCGTAAGTGTCTTCATAATACATGTTATATACATGCGTTGGTTTTTTATAAAAACTTCCTTCATTTGTTACCCTCCAATAATATTCCAATTCTCCAGGCCTTAAATATCTAATGAAAAACGCTACCTTGTCTTTCTTAACATCTCTATAGGAATACCACAAGTCACTATAATCTGAGTACCATCTATAAGAAAATTTTCCTTCATAATCAGGCCTTCTTTCATGATATTTTTTTAAAACTTGAGCACATGCCGGTAGATATTCTTCCACAACCAAATATTCCCCTTTACCATCTATAAATATAGAAGTTTTCAAAATGTCTCCTTCGTGGAGTTCAAAATCGTTATTTTCAACAAAGTTAATTTCGTAATATCCGTCTTCAAAATAATAATCATTTCCAACAAATTTAAAAGGACCTTCAATTAAAAGTTTGTTGTTATAAAATGCAATTGGTGTTCCATCAGTTGTAATTTTCAAAATTTCTTCTGGAATCTCTGAACTAATATTTGGTGTTGATGTTTTAGACATATTTATAGGAATAAATTTTGTGTCAATTGGTAAGAAAACATCTAGATATTCTTCATCGTATAACAAATCAAATCTTTTAAATAATTTACTATTAATAGTTATGCCATTAAATTTATTCTCAGTGTATACCTTTTCTAATCTTTCTACTTCAACAAAACCATTTCCAGACACAAGAACCTTTCCATCTTTTTCTTCTAATGTTAAATTACTCCTGTAATCATTAAAGTTCTGGCTTTCCAAAATTGCAAGAACAGCAAAAGCTGTATCTTTTGTTGAATACCAGAATGGCCCATTCTTTGTTTTTAATAGATAGTTTACCATTTTATCTCTTAAATCAAGATATTTGTTATGCCTAGTAAGCGTTCTAATGGCCACGCTTGTAAGATGAGTTGTTGTATAGAAACTATAAGTTGAAGTACCCTCAATATATGCCACATCACTACCTTCGATAGCTAAATCTTTAATTTTATCAGGATCTACAAATACATAATCAATCACGTCTTTTGGTTCAAAATCAAAATCTTTTATACCATAAAGGTTCAATACAAAAGCTGCATATCCATTAAGTTCTTGCTTTTTTAGATATGTTAAACCATCAGAAATTACATTGTTGGGTACGTAAAATCCAAAATGCCTTGTATAATAAAGGCCTTCTAAAACATAGGAAGTCATAAATAAATCGCTATCATCATTCGTCAACCATCCCCAACCACCATCAGAATGCTGGAACTTCAAAAGCCTTTGAAGACCTTTTAAAATAATGTCATCTAAATTCGGATATTCAATAAAGGATTTTGCAACAAGTGCTGGATAAAAAGAACTCATAGTCTGCTCAACACAACCATATGGATAATGAATAAGAGCTTTTATTGAAGGTTCCAAAATATCTCTCAAATCTTTTATTATTCTTATCTTTGCATCACTATCAAATATCATTTCCCCATCAATTTTTATAATATTACTTTTATATACAGGAATATAAATTGGTTCAACAGGTATAGTTAGTTTTAACCCATCATATTCGTTGAGCATTGAAGCTTCTGCAGTAATCTCCAAATTTCCTTCTTTTACTTCTTTTAATGTAAATGGAATAACTAAGTCTTTTTCCACTTCAAATATGCCACTATTAAAATCAACAACTCCATTATTAACAGACAACTTTACTTCAACTTTTCCGGTTTTTCCAGTATAATTCTTTAAATAAATTTCACCTTTTACTTCATCTCCTTCAATCAAAAATTGAGGAAGGAATATTTTTACTTCAAATGGTTTTGTAACCACAAAACTTTCATTACCTTCAGCTATGTAATCTTTAGTTATTTCATAGGCAATAACTCTCCATTTTGTAATACTATCCGGGGTTTTAAGAGAAATTTCATTTTCCATTAAAGAAGGATTCCAATATGCTGTTTCAGGGAAGTACTCCCTAATTCGTCTTTCTTCAGATTCTTTTGAAGAAGCAAACATATGACTTTCTTTTGATTTTTCAAATTGAGATAAAATATCAAAATAAACATATTCTCTTGAAGTATAAGTTTTAAATAATGGATAATTAACTTCTGGGTACAATTGATTAATAACAGATTTAGCATTTGATAATAAATAAATACCTTCATCAACTACACTTACAATTTTTACTGAATCAGACTTTGCATCCTCTAATTTTATCTTTGCTACTTCACCAGGTTTGTATTGAGGTTTATCTAAATTAATTTTCAATGTCTTCACTCTGCCATTATCAACTTTTATTTTAATTAAATCCCTATATTTTAAACCTCGATATTGGACAAAGAATGAAGTTGAAACAACGTCTTTAGGTATTTCTATTTCCATTTCGGTTTCACAAGTAATAATGATAAAATAAGAAATTTTTTCTGCACCTGCTACTAAAATTCCCACATCATCTTTGGGATCAACAGTTATTTTTAGTTTTTCATTAGGTTTTACAATACTTTTGTTAACTGCTAAAATCCCGCTATCACTTATCGTCCAACTTCTATATATCACTTTTACTTCTTTTCCAAATTTCACAACAACTCTCCAAACATATTTTGGCAAAACCATTTCAGCATAGCCGTTTTTTACTTCAAAATAATTTTCTTCATCATTTATCTCTACTATTCCCCCACCTGATAATGGATTTCCTGAAAGGTCTGTAATATAAAGCCTTAATATTTCATTTTCCAAATCACTCTTAATATCTACATTATCAGCTTTAGCTGTTAAATAAATATTTTGCTCATTTTGAATTCCTGAATCATCAACAATAAGTGCCTGAACTCTATAATACCCAGGTTCTTTAACTAAAATTTCATAGCTTGCTTCTCCATTTTCATTTGTTTTAGTATTATACTTGTTTATCAAATCAGCACCATAGAAAGCGTAAAATAAGACTTCAGCATTTTTTACTGGATCACCATTTAAATATTTTGCTTCAAGTTTGACCTTCGAAGTACTCCCAGCTACAAGTTGAGAGGCATCTGATGTAAGTGAAATTGTATATGTTGGTTTAATATAGTCGCTAACTAAGATATAATACCATGAAATAACTTTATCATTTTGAGAAATTATAAGTGTATAATTACCTGTTATAATTTCTTCAGTTGTTTTGTAATCAAATATCGCTCCTCCAAACTCATCAGTTTTGAATTCCTCTCTAAATATAATATTGTTAAAAGGGTCTTTCAATGCAACATTTAAAGTTGTTTTATATGGCACATATTTATTGACATCTCTTTTAAATGCATTAACCCTTACATGTATTGTATCTCCTGGTTTATAAATAGGTTTATCTGTAAATACAATGGCTTTTTTTTCTGGATAATAATAGCTTCTCCCTCCAGAATTTTGTAAAATAACAACATTGTTATCATTGAAAAATGCTTTTTGTTTATAATAATCAATATCAAATGAAAAAACCGGACCATGCAATACTTCTTTTTTGTTATCTTTATAATAGTAGAGCTTATCAACGAATTTTTGATTTCTTAAATCATAAACGGAAAAATAATATTGACTATCAGTTGAAGCAACAAAAGCTTTAAAATCAGTTACATAAAAAAATTCACTTCTTTGAGTTTCTTCACCTTTAATGATAATAAAATACACTCCTGAAATATCCGGGAGCTTAATTGAATAATAATTATTATCTTCCTTTTTTAATTCAAAATCAGGTGTATATATAGAACCTGAAATTATACCTTTTAATGTGTATCTTGTGACATCAAATCTATATACTTGCACATAAAATCTTTCATCTGTGTAAAAATTTATAGTTCTATTTGGATATATTAAAACGTCTTGGCTATAAATAAAAATATATGAAAAGGAAATACTTGCAATAAAAACAAATAGAAAAAATATGATTTTTTTCATTTTAATGCCCCCTTATTAAAAAAAATAATTATTCTTACATTTTAATTATACAACAAGTGTAAAAAAATGTCAATATTACCCGTAATTTTTTTTACAATTTTTTTAAATCACAGATATTTATTTAACCTTATCAATTTTTATTTAATAAAATAAAATTTATTTGGAAAATTTTCATTTGATAAATTTTTTTCACATAAATGAGAAATTAAAAAATGCTTTTGGAAATGATGAAAGGATGGTGGCAGAAAATCAATTGATGAGTTATGAAAAGATACTTAAAAGTTAAAGAAACAATAAAAGAATTAAATAAGGAAATGTGTTATAAATTGAATGAAAGTAAAGATATTAGATAGAATGTTAATTATTTCGTTTTTTTGGTCAAACCAAGCGGTAGGTAATAGAAGAGCATTGTACCTTTGCCATAAATATTGCCTCATAGTTTGCTGAAAATACTAGTGCGCAGATGTTGTTTTTTCTTGAGTATTTTTCTTACCTGCTCTTTTGCATATTTTCTATAGCTCAAAAGAAAAATTATGTATTCTGATAAGTTAAACCGGTAGTATTAGATGCAAGAATAATACTTTTGATCATAAAAAATAGCATTCATCTATACTTTTTCCTCTACTTTTTAAAATCTCCCAGATGTCTTTTCCATTTACGAGATGACGCTTTATAACATTCAATACTGATCTCAAATCACCCAATTTTTTACTTGAACAAAACTACCAAAAGTAAAGCTAATTTTTTAGATAAATGATTTTTAAATCTTACTTATTTAAAATTTTTGATTCAAAAAATTCCATTAAATCGCCAACAGCCAAAGTCCCCCAAAGAACAAATAAAGCTAGAAGGATTTTAAAAAGATTATAAAACTTAAAATTAAGTGCCTTCTTTATTTTTTTATCAAATAAGGGTAAATATAACAAAGAAAGTATAATATAAAAAAATCCTGGAACTATACTAACTAAAATGAAATTTAAAACACCTATTACTAAAAATAAACCAAAGAAAAAATAATTTATAAAATTAAAATTTTCATCAATGTTTTTCATAAAATCACTCCTTTATTAAATTTATAACTTAAGTTTTTTGCATTAATTTAAATTAAATTATTCAAAAAAGTGATAATTTTTTTATGTTATAATTATATCGGGATTTAATAATTGGGGGGTAAAATTATGAAAAATTTAAACAATGTTGTTTTTATAATCTTTATTTTTATTTATCTAAGCCTTACTTGCAATGCTTTTGAACTTAATATTTCTAATGGTAATATTTTGCCAGCTCCTTCTAAAAATCATCTAGTAATATATGATATTTCAGTACCTACTTCCCCTCAAAAAATTTCAGACTTTAAAATTGAAAATATTAATAAGGTTTATACTAAGGACAATCTGGTTTTTGTAATCGCAGATAGTTTATATATTTTAGATTTAAGTAATTCCTTAAATCCTGAATTATTAACAAACTTAAACTTTGATGATAAAATTAGTGATATTTTTGTTGATAAATTTACTTTATTTGTTGCGTGTAGTACTAAAGGTATTTTCATATATGATATAGAAAACCCCAAAAATCCTGAATTAATTGGTAAATGGGATGCCTATATTGGAAAAGAAATAGTAGATTTTGAGGTTAAAGATAAATTTGCATATATAGCATTAAACGATTTTAAAAGAGAATTAGCTTATTTTTATTTAATGGATTTAAGCGATCTTTCTAAACCTAAAGTTATAAAAACCTGGCATTTAACATTTATGTTGTATAAATTTTTGAAAATTCACGATGATAAGTTGATTTTTAATGGCGATGACTATGATTTACTTGTTTATAGGTTAGAAAACAACATACCCGAATTTTATTCTTGTGTTTATACGGATGCTTTCGCAATTAATTTCAAAGGTAAAAATTTTTCTCCAAAATTGGAAGATCTGTGGTTTGTAAATAACTATGTTATTGGAATATTAAAAGGATATGGTATAGGTATATATGACAATATATTTCCAAATCATACAAAATACATTCCAATTGAAGGAAAAATAACTAGTATAAGTGCCAAAGATAATTTTCTGTACGTTATTACCGAAAATGAAATAAAAATTATAAATCTTAATACAATTAAATTTGTAAAGTTAATAAATGAATATACCGAAAAAAATATTAAATTCCTAGATATGGCAATAAAAGATGATTATTTATTTACAGTTTCAAAAGAAAAAAATTCTCTTAGCGTTTTCAAAATTGAAAATGGGAAACTGGAAAAATTAGTAAGTCACGATTTGTTATTTGTTAAGCTCCCTCTAAACATCGAAATTGAAAACAATTATGCGTATGTGGTCGGTTCTTACGGGCTTGAAATTATCGATATCACAAACCCAGCATCACCAAAGACAGTTGGTAGATTTCCTCATAATACAATTACTGATATAAAAGTTTCTGATAATTTTGCTATTGTAAAAGATCAAGATCATAAGACATTTCTTTTAAATCTAACAAATTTCATCAAACCAAATTTATTTGACAGGTTTAAACTTTGGTACAAAAAGAAACGTTATCCAAATAATTATATCCTTCCTGAAAAAAGTATAACTTTAGATATTCAAAAAATTAGCATTTTTGAAAAAAGGGGAGATTTTCTCTATATTTTAGGTGATAATCTTTTAAAAGTTGATATTCACAAACCATCTTCACCAAAAGTAGAAATTTTTAATCCCAAAGCTGAAAAACTTGATATAAAAAAATACATTTATATTGATAACAGAAATGAAGTTATATTTTACGATCTTGAAAAGTTAAAAGAAAATATACTAAAAATCCCCTCAGCAAGAACTGGTGAATATTTAATTTCTTATGCATTTAAAGACAATTATCTGTATCTACCATTTTTTCCATTCTATATATTCATTTTTGACATTACTGATTTTGAAAATCCAACACTTATTGAAAAAGTATCAGAAAATGTCTTCTTTGGATACGACATAAAAATTAAAGAAAATTATCTTTTTGTCTGTGATAACGATGGGATAAATGTATATGATATTTCTCCGCTTGACACAAAAATCGAAATAAATTCAATAAAAATTGATACTGAATAATAAATTTTTTGACTTTAGTGTATTAAACTTACAATTACTGAAAACCTTTTATTTGTTTTTTCTTTCCTATATGAGTAAAAATAATTAGAATATTTAAATGTATCTATCATGGATACTTCTATGTTTCTTACTCCCATTTCATATATTTGATCTTCAACTATACCCCACAAATTTACAAAATACCTATTTTCTTTTTTTATTACATATCTTTCGCCAAATTTTTTAATAAATTTTTCGGCTACATCAAACCCAACTTCAAAGCTTTCAGTGCCAATTGAAGGACCTATACTTACAAAGATATTTTCAGGAAAACTTCCAAATTCATTAATCATCTTAATAATCAGATGTTTTGGCATATCTATCAATGTCCCACGCCAACCCGAATGGGCAACACCTACAACATTTTTTATTGGATCGTAGGCTATTATTGGCATACAATCAGCATATTTGGTGGTTAAAAAAATTCCTTTTTCATCTGTTATAAGACCATCTGTTTCTTTAATTACATTTTTATAAAATTCTCCTATAAGGTTTTGACTATTTACGTATTCAACTTTATTACTATGAACCTGATCAGTAAAAATAAATTTATTTAAATCAAGCCCAAGATTTTGAGAAAGTAAATTATAATGGTCTTTAAATCGTTCATTTTTAAATGACATATCTAGTTCATCTATATTAAAAGTATTTTTATCAACTTTTCTTGTTGTAATAATGTGGAATAAATTTTTAAACTGAAATAAAAGCCTTGATTTACAAAGAAAAAGCCCATTCATCTCTTTGCAAATATAATTTCCGATCTGCATTTTTTACCTCCAAAACTTTTTTATCTATTAGAAAAATTATAGGAGAAATTCATTAATTAAATTATCTTCTTTATCCCATATCTTTTTAAGAGTTTCATCATCCCAATTAGAATTCAAAATTTCTTCTTCTAGAGTATCCCTTTCTTTCTCAAATCTCTTTTTTAATTCCTCATTTTCAGCTATTTTCATTACAAATTTTCTTCTTTTTCTCCAGTAATTTTCTGCACTGCTAACTTCATCTTCTGCATATAAAAATGCATTAAACGCTAGTGGTTTAAAAATTGAAGAGCATGGTCTCGGGCTTAATGTTGCATATATCTTTATTTCTCCATCCTTTAGTTTTACTACAAAACTTCCTGTTGTTTCACTTGAAACTAAACTCCATGAATGCATGCATATACTTTTGAGGGATCCGTTTATTATATTTTTAGAATCAGTATGAATTCTTAAAATATTAACCATATCTTTTACATCAATTTCCCCAGATAATTTTTCAAGATTTTTATATGTTATATTTCTCCTAAAATCACCAGAAGAAATGATGGAAAAAAGCTTTTTTTCATACGTTTCTTTAAAGTCAATTTTCTTTTTAAATGAAGAATCGTCATATTCATCTCTTAAAGTAATTGAATTTGAAATTGAATAAAAGTCTTTAATCTTCTTATAAACCCATTCTTTACCAGCAGTTTCAAGAACATATGCTTCATTAAAGTCTGCAATAAGGTATGAATTATCATAATATAGATTTTTGGTATATCCACATTTTCCGCCTTGACCATATTTTTCTAGAAGTTCAATTATAACTTCTACCGCTTCTTTAGCAGTTTTAGCCCTTTCAAGTGCTAGTCTTACATAATCCATTCCAATTAAAGAATGATTTTTGGAAATTAATTTGGTAAATATTGCTTCATTTCCTATAACAACTCCGTATTCATTAACTCCCATTTCTGCTCCCCAAATCCAAGACGGTTTAAATAATATACATGCATATGTTTCTGGAACCTGTTCAATTTCTATATACGTACATTTAACTTTTTTCTCCGTATGTTTTTTTCTTGGAACATATATTCCAACATGTGGTTCTTTTGGTTCTCTATCGCTATTTTTTGCAAAAATTACTGAATTATCTACCGTTGAATTTTTAAGAGCTACCATAGTATCGCACATATAAATACCTCCAACCTAATTATTTTAAAAAATTGTAGATAATGCTATTAAAAGTTGAGCCAAAAAATACGTTCCTAAAATAATTATTTCTGAATATCTTATTTTTCTTACAAATTTTTGAAAGGCAAGTAGAAAATCAGAAAAAACAAATAAACCACCTGCTAATGGAAGAAGAAATCTAATATAATAAATATCTCCAGCTGCAAAAGTAAAGGAAAACATTATTCCAATAACTATGACATAAATAAAAATAGGAAGCTTGAATCCCTTAACTTTCTTAAACAATACTCCAAAATAAAGGATCAGTAAAACTAACAAAGTTATTATAAACACATTGAAATTTGGAATACCAAACTTCATTCCAAAACCAAATGAATAAAAAATATGACCAACTAAAAAAGCAATCATTCCAAATAAAAATTTATTTTCATATTCCAAAAATAAATCACCTAGAAGGCCAAAAAACAAACCTGCAACAATTAAAAATTCAATTCCAGAAGAATTCAAAAATGCAATTATTAAACAGGTAAAAGTAGTTAATACTTTGAAAAATACTGCTTTATTTCTTCTTACTTTAAAAAAAATTGTTACTACTCCCAACATCAGAACAATTAAAGATAGATAAAAAGTGATTTTTAACTTTGTATTTTGTTTCCAACTATAAATTTTTTCAACTTCACTTCTTGTCCCAACCAAATTACCGGGAAAATATGTAATATATTCAGTATCAGGTAGAGGTTTATTTGAAAACATATGATTCCATGTACTAACATAAATAATAATTTTATTTCCATCTTTTTCAAACTCATCAAAAGGAATTTCTTTAAAGTTATGTAAATTCTCTGTTTGAAAATATGAAAAAGAATCAGAAAAATCATCTTCAAAAATTACACTATTTTTTGAGATAAAAAACGTTTCAATATCATAAAATCTTCCCCACTTAAAAAATCTATAAATGTCATATACTAAATCAATAAAGGGATTTGGATGATCTTCATCCCAAAAAACTACTGTTATTTCTTCTTTATCTAAATGTTCAAAGGAATAAATTTTATATACTCCATTTTCTTTGTCATAATTGGGCAATTTAATTTCAAATTGAATTGCAAATAGAGAAAGTAAAAATGAAAGAATAATAAAAAGAGAAAAAAATTTTTTCATAACTTTCCCCCCCAAATCTATTGAAGCTTACAAAAGATTTTTTAACAAACACAAAATTCTTATTATTTAATTGGATGAATTAGTAAAAAACCTATACCTATAACCAATTATATTATGCATTAACAAATGATTTTCTTTTCAAAAATTCACTACCCCTGTTAATAGCCTAATTCATTTAAATGTTTTCTTATAATTGATTTAGAATTTTCAAAAAGCTTTTTTTCTTCGTCATTTAATTGAATACCTATAATTCTTTCTATCCCTTCACGACCTACTATTGCAGGAAAACCAATGTAAACATCATCAATTAATATTGAAGGCGTCCAAACTCTTTTTTCATCTCTATAAATGCTAGTTATAAACTCAGATGTTACAGCACCAATTGCTAAATTTGTTGCTCCTTTCTTTCCAATAATTATATAGGCAGCATTTTTGGTTTCTTCAAATAGTTTCTCTAATGGTTCGCAGTTTTTTATTTTACAATCGTTACAGAATTCTTTAATCTTTACCCCTCCAATAGTTGCACTACTCCATACCATTATTTCACTATCACCATGCTCACCAATGATATAAGCATGAATACTATTTGCTGAAACATTACAGTGCCTGGATACAAGAGATCGAAATCGCATTGTATCTAAAATGGTTCCGGTGCCAATAATCCGGCTTGAATCAATTTTTGTTTCTTTCCAAAGAACATATGTAAGAACGTCTACTGGATTTGTGACATTAATAATTAATGACTCAGGAGCATAAAAAGCTATTTTTTTCCCTATATCTTTAATTATCTCTACATTTCTTTTTGTTAAATCCAAACGTGTTTCACCTGGTTTTTGAGATGCACCTGCAGTAATAACAACAAAATCACTTTCTTTCATATCGCTAAAATTACCAGCATAAATTTTTGTTCTTTTGAAAAACGGTGTGCTATGATATAAATCAAGTGCTTCTCCTTCGGCTCTGTCAAAATTCTTATCTATTATCACAAGTTCATCAACAATTTTTTTATGGAGTAATGAAAATGCTATACTAATCCCTACCCTTCCGGCACCTATTATTGACACTTTCATACTATCTTCCCCTCTCTCATTTTAATTTAACTTTTATCATAACTGGGTTATGATCCGAATTTTCAAATTCTAAGTCCAAATTTTTCACCCAATCTACTTCGACATTTGGTGAAACATAAAAACCATCAATTACAGTTACAAAAGTTTCTCCTCTTTTATATGGCCCACTTACTGATCTATTTGTCGGAACACTTTTATCAAATGCCCAGATCCAACCTTTAAGCCCAAAATCTTCAGGTAATTTAATATAAAATTCTGGTTTTACTTCAGTATATTCAAAGTTTTTGCCATCTATTAATTCACTATTCCAATCTCCTCCAATTATTACATAATTACCCTTTTCATATTCATCACTAGCAATTTTTAAAATAAATTCAAGTTGTTGTTGTCTCAATTTTCCACCAGAATCATATGCACTTGGGTGAATGTTTAAAATTACTAAATCTTTTCCTTTATTTGTTGAAATTCTAGTTAGAATTAAACATCTATCTAGCTGAAAGAGTTTAGTTGGCCAGGAATATTCTCCTGGAAGTGAAAGCCGAAGAGCTTCAGTAATTTTATATTTTGAAATAGTTGCAAGCCCAGAATTTACTTTTCCCATTGGTTTAAATAAAGGGACAGGAACAAAAGAAACTTTGTAATTATATGCAAAAACAATATTATATTGATCATCAAAAATCTTATCTTTAAGATACTGTAGCTCGTCAATATAATACGATCTTTTACTTTTTCTATCGACTTCTTGTAATAAATAGATATCTGCTTTGTTTTCTAAAATAGTTTCTGCTA
Organism: Thermosipho sp. (in: thermotogales); assembly: GCA_030153605.1. GTDB lineage: Bacteria > Thermotogota > Thermotogae > Thermotogales > Fervidobacteriaceae > Thermosipho_A. The sequence continues at coordinate 12,986 of JASKLO010000021.1, read as the reverse complement.
TTCCTTTTAAATACTTTTCTACATATTCTTTTTGTGGAACTGAAGTTTTACCGCCATCCATAAAGAAATCCATTTCTTTACCTAATCCTGCATATCCGATATTCCAATTAAAAATAACAAGAGAAGATGAATCCAAAGTTATATTTGATAAATTTTCAACATCCAACTTTTCTACACTTTCTGGCTTATAATCAGTAAAGGTTCCTAGTAAGATAACCCCAACAAGATAACTTAAAATAACCCCTAAAACAATCAATAAATAAATTATAAAAGTTTTTAGTGCTGCTTTTTTAGTTTTAATTTTCTTTGACATGCCTTCACCTTCTTTTAATTTTCAATTTTCTCTTCATTTTCAACAAGTTCATTATTTGTTCCAACACTTTTAGCTTTTATAATATTTTCTTTTATAAAGTTATTTGCATTTTGTATGGTAACTATTGCCCTATCAATTGCGGTTGTTTTACTATTAATTTTTTCAAGAATTTGAAGAAGCAAAGAAACAATCTGTTTATACCTTCCTATATCTCCTTCTTCTTTTAACCTAATATATTTATCCTGCAATGTATGTGCAATAACAAAGACATCCTTATAGCTACACACATATACATTGTTTTCTCTACCCAACCCAACTAATTCTGGGGCAACTTCTAAAATTGCTTCTGGAACAACTAATATACAACTATCTATTGTATTTATCAAATTCTGATATTTTTGAACTCTTTGAATTTCTTTTTTAACTTTATTTATAATTTCTTTCTTCAGTTTCTCTCTCTCATTTACATCTTCAGCTTTATTGTATTCATCTAAAATCTCAAAAACATCTGGAAGCTTAGAATCAATTGGGATATACTTTCCATCACCAAGATCCCAAGCAAATTCTACTTCCCCATTTTCCGTTTTTAAATTTGTTTTAATTAAGCCAACTTTTATTGATTCTTTAAGTGCGTCTTTTAAAAGAAGTTCACCTGTTATACCTCTGGTTTTTGTTCCAGAAACTGTTTTTGTAAACATTGATATCATTCTTTTCATGTCTTCAATTTGAGCATCTCTTCTTTTTTCAATTTCTTCTCGTGATTTTCCCTGTTCAATTAAAAATTTCTCTGTATTTTTCTTTTGTTCTTCAAAGAAATTTCTCATTTGTTCAACTAATTCTTTTATACGTTTGTCTTTTTGCTCATCAATTTTAATAGTCTTTTCACTTAATTCTGAAAACAATTTATGAGTATTTTCAATAAATTCATTAAACCTTTTTTCTTTTTCTTCGTTTAACTTTTCTCTTTGTTTTTCTGCTTCAAGTCTTGCCTTTTCTATTTCTTCATACTTTGCTTTTAACTCTGCTATTTGAATAGAAAGGTTATTAATTGTTGAAATTTGCGAAGATAACTCCTCGGCATTCTTATCACTTTTTCCTTTTTTATATCCTAACTTATAACCTAAAAACAATCCTATTAACAAACCTGCTGCAAATATTAAAATTATATATATCATTTCTTGCACAAAATCACCTCTCTTGCTTTTTGTTTTGTTTAAAAAGCCAATTAATCATTATTTTATCTTTATACGCTAGTTCCCAGGCAGCGTGGGGATGAATTCCCATTGAAAGTAGTAAACCTTTTTGATATTCTGTATATTTTACATCTCCACCAATACTTCTACATTTTTCAAAAAGTTTTCTTGAAAAATCAACTGGAACTACTGGATCATCTTCCGCATGAAATAGCCAAATTGGTATATCTTTATACTTAGAAACTTTATCTAAATCACCACCTCCGCAAACAGCTACACCTGCAGCAAATTTTTCAGGAAATTCTGAAAGCAAAATTAATGTTCCAAATCCTCCCATAGAAAGACCAGTAATATAAATTCTATTTTCATCAATTGGATTTTCATATGAGATTTTATTAATTAATAGCATCACAGTATACAAAATAGAATTAGCTTCAAAAACAAAATCATCCTTTTTATATTTTCCCCACCAGCTATTTTCTGGACATTGTGGTGCTAAGACATAGCAGGGATTTTCTTGTTGAACCTGTGACGATGCCCAAACTGTTGCACCACCATTTGCTGTAATCTGTTTTATATTGTCATTTCCTCGCTCTCCTGCACCATGAAGAAATACCACTAAAGGATATTTTTTATTGTTTTCTATTTCTGGAAAGTACAATCTGTAAGGAAGGGTTATAAATTCATCTTCATATACAAAAGGTTTAAACATTTCAAGATAATTCAATTTAATCACCTCTTTTCACTTAAATTTTAACATAATTGTTTATAAAATTTTTTATACAATATAAAAATAAAAGAGGTGTCATACAACACCTCTTTTTAAATTAACATGAAAATTCTATTAGAAAAAGAAGGATTTTTGATAAAAAGAGTTTTAGCAAAACATATCAACCAAATTAAACTATACATCAAAGTAATGTTCAAATTCCTTTGGATGCGGTACAGCATAAATTTCTTTTTCTTCTTTTAACTTTTCATTAATCCAATGATTGATTAGCTCTCTTGGAAATGTTATTAAATATTCATTATCTTTTTCTAAAGACAAAAGAGCTTCTTTCAAACTAGAAGCTAGTGGTTTAATGTTTTTATTATACAAATCTTCTTCAAAAGGTCCAAAACCTTCCTTAGTGGGATCAAAATTTTTCCTAATTCCATCAATACCTGCTAGAATCATTGCAGCAAATGCCAAATAAGGATTACAAGAGGCATCAATTGTTCTAAATTCTATTCTTCTTTTCTTTGGATCTTTAACATATGCTGGTATTCTAATTGCAGCTGTTCTATTTGCAAGTGCAAATACCGCATTTGTTGGTGCCTCAAAACCGGGTATAAGTCTTCTATAGGAGTTTGTCGAAGGATTTGTGAACGCCATCATTGAATTAGCATGTTTTAATAATCCTGCAATGTATGATAAAGCTTCATTTGATAGATTATAAATTTTTTCTCCGTTAAATATATTTTTATCATCTTTAATCAAAAATTGATGAACATGCATTCCATTACCTGCTTCATCATAAAGAGGTTTCGGCATAAAGGTAACAATATACCCAAATTCTTTTGCAACTTGTCTTGCAACATATTTAACTAAGAGAGTGTAATCTGCCGCTTTTAAAGCGTCTACAAAATTTAGTTCTATTTCAACTTGACAACTTCCAACTTCATGATGGTGATATTTTACGGGAACCCCATATTCCAATAGCTTATTAACTATTTTATTTCTTACTTCCATCAAAGTATCAAAAGGTGGTATTCTATGATATCCTCTTTTTTTACCAATAAAATACTCTCCTCTTTTTTCTGCGTTCCAGAAACCTTCTGAACTGTCTATTTTCACGCTAATATCGTTATTTGTTATACTGTACCTAACATCTTCAAAAACATGAAATTCATATTCTGGCCCAAAATAAACCTCATCAGCTATATCTTTAATTGATTTTAATGTTTCTTTTAAAATATTTCTTGGATCATGTTTAGAAGGTTCTCTTGTGTTAGCATCATAAACATCACAAATCAATGACAGGACTTTTTCTTCTCCAAATTGCTCTATGAAAGCTGTAGATGGATCAGGAATCAAAATCATATCACTATTTGAAACTTTTGCATATCCTAAATTTGATGCATCAAAACCCACACCTTCGACAAAAGTTTTTTCAGAAAAATTTGTTCTTGCTAATGTAACATGTCTCCATCTTCCCCAAAGATCAACAACTTTTAAATCAATAAAATTAATTTTTTCACGTTCTACATATTCAAGAATTTCTTTTATTTCCATAAGGCACCTCCTGTTTTGTTTTTAAAAACTTTTCAATTCAAGTCTAACATCATTAGAAATTTTTCTCAAATCTCTGAAATCCTGTTAAAATTCAATCATGCTAAATTTTATTTCTAAACCTTAAAATATCTTTTTTATACATTTTTATGCTATAGTTTATATGGAGGGAAAATATGAAGCTGCTTATTATTATATTACTCTTTCTTCAACTTTTAATATTTTCATTTGATTTCTCACTTTTTGGACACCATGGAGCAATTTGGCAATTGAAAATTTCTTCAGATACACTTTATTCCTCAGCATCAGATGGTGTAATCAACATTTGGAATAGTAATACTGGAAATTTAATCTCCTCTATTTACTCACACAACTCTTGGACAAGAAGTTTATTTGTAGACGAAAAATACATTATTGCTGGCGGGTATAAACCTGATTCAACTTTAAAAATTTATGACAAAAACACCGGAAAACTTGTTAAAATTTTCCAATCTGAAAGCTCTATATTTGCAATATTTTCTAACGAAAAATATATTGTCTATGGTGGATCAGATAATAAAGTTCATATAATTGATAAAACTTCTTTGAATTATTTAGCACGCCATACATTTCATGAAAGATGGGTAAGAGATTTAGTTATAAATGGAAATACTTTAATAAGTTGTGGTGATGATGGAAAAATTATATTCTTTGATCTTCAAAAATTTAATTTAATAGCCGAGAAAAAATATGAAGAAAGAATTATAAAAATTATATTAGTAAATGGAAAAATATACGGAGTTAGTTCACAGGGAAAGATATTTGATTCTTCTACTGACAAAGTAGTGTTTCAAATTGATTCAACAATCAATTCTTCATATGCCGATAAAGATTATATTTATCTTGGAAATAATAATGGTACATTATATATTCTTGACCATAATTTTCATTTAATAAACTACATAAAACTAACCATTGATCCAATTATAAGTATTTGTAGTAATAATCAATTAATTTTTGTTGGAACATCTGGAGGAAAAATTTTAAGATATAGTATTAAAGATAATTCTATTTATTCATTTTTGAATAATTTTTCAATTATAAAAAAATCTATATTATTTGACAAAAAACTTTTTATATTAAAAACTAACGGTTCTTTAATTTCTTATAACACTGAAACTGGTGAAGTTTTTTCTGAAAATTTGAATGATTTAATCACAAACTTTTTTGTTGATAATAGAGGAAATATTTATTATTCAAACAGTAAAAACGAAATAATAAATCCACAAAAACAAGTTGTTTTTAATTCAGACAATGGTGTTTCACTTCTTTTTAAATTTGGAGAATATTTGTTTATTGGAACATATGGATTCATCTATATCCTTGAAGATAACATTCTCGAAAACTATATTCAACTTGAAAACGAATGGCCGATTTCATATTATTTTGATGATAACGTTATAAAAATTGGGACTAGCTCAGGGAAAATTTACCTTTATGATTCAATATCTGGAAACTATGAATTTTTTAAAATTTCAAATAATCCAATAATAAAAATAATTGGAAATTACTACATAACTTTTAAAGGAGAAATTTTCCATAATAAAAATTTAATTTATGATTTGAAGACAAATGTTTTTGATTCTTTATTAACAAATAACATTTTTTTACTTACCTCAACTGATGGAATATTTCTTTTTAATTTAACTTCATATAATACACAAAAAATTAACACTGAATATCCAGTAGTTTCAGTTCAGAAAAATCAATATATATTTGCTTCTATGTCCAATGGTGATGTTTCAATCTTTGATGTAAACTTAAAAGAAGTTAGGAAACTTTCTGAAAATGAAGCTAAAATTATCACAGTGGATTTAAGTGAAAATGGCAAATACGTAGCAACAGGTGGAGCAGATAAAAAAATCAAATTATGGAAAATTGAAAATGGAAATTTAATTCTTTTAAAAACTTTTGTTGGACATAATGATTGGATAAGAACAATCAAATTTATTGATAGTAAGTTTCTAATTTCTGGCTCAAGTGACAACACAATTAAAATTTGGAACTTTAATGGACAATTAATTAAAACTCTTTCATACCATTCTGGATATGTATGGAGTTTAGAATATAAAAATGGACTATTGTTTAGCGGAGGATGGGATAATAAATTAATTATTTTTGATCTAAATTCTGAGAAGATAATTTACCAATCTAACTTTAAACATTCAATAACTCATTTAGAGGTATACAATAATTATTTATTTATTTCTTTAATAAATGGAGAAATAAAAAGATTAAATTTAAATACTTTCACAATCGAAGAAGTATTTTCAATAGACGATACTATATGGAATTTTGATATTTTTGATGGTTATTTATCATTCGGAGATGAACAAGGTTTTTGCTATCTAATAGATATAAACGAAAAGAGGTTAATAAACAAATTTCAAGCTCATAGAACAACTATATTTAACGTAAAATTATCAAAAAATAAAATTATAACCGCTAGTAATGATAATACTATCAAAATTTTTGATTTTAATGGTAAATTAATAGGTCAGATTAAAGATTTCACATTATCTGTACTTGCTATAGCTATAGATCCTATAAGAAATATGATTATATCTTCTTCGGGTAAAAATCCTATAATTTTGCAAATTCCTTAAAACTTTCAATATCCTCATGTAATCCTAAAACTATTAATTTGTCCTCTGCTTCAATAACTGTATCGCCAGTCGGGGCAAACAATACATCATCTTTTCTGTTAATTCCTAATACCATTATTTTGAAATTTTTTGCTAAGTTTAATTCTGCAATTGTTTTGTTAACAATTGGACTATCATTTTTTACTCCAATTTCTTCAATCCTATACGATTGTTTTCCAAATGCAACTATATCAAGAAAGTTGACAGCATGAGGTCTTGTTGTAAGTCTAGCCATCCTAATTCCTGCAATTTCATCAGCAGCAACTATTGAACTAGCTCCAGCATATCTTAATTTTTGAATAGATGATACATCCGTAACTTTTGAGATTATTGTCAGGTTAGGATTCAATGTCTTTGCACTTAATACTACAAACACGTTTAACGAATCTTCTGGCAAAGTTGTTATCAAAGATTTAGCTTTCTTTATACCGGCATTAATCAAGGTATCTTCTTGAGTCGCATCACCAATTACATAAGGAATGTGTTTTTTCTGTTCTTGAAATAAATTTAATATCCTTTCAATTTTTTCTTCATCGTCATCTATTATTACAAAATCAACATTTTCCTTTAATAGTTCTTTTATAACATATTCACCTGTTTTTCCAACACCAACTACTATCACATGATTTTCTAATTTCTGAATCATCTTTTCAATTTTCCTCCTTTTTATTACATCGCGTAATTTCCCTTCAACTACAACTGCAGTAATTGTAGAAACTCCATATAAAACGACACTGATTCCAATAAAAATTAAAATTGCAGTAAAAACTTTTCCAGATAAAGAAATGTCTTCTGGAATGTTATATCCCACAGTTGAAATAGTTATAATAGTAAAAAAGAAGGCATCGACAAAAGTCATGCCTTCAAAAAAATGGTAATAAATTATTCCTACTAATATGGTAGATAAAACTAATACTGTTAAAATTAAAACCTGTCTAATGATGATTATGCTAATATTTTGATTTTCATTCATTGCCTGGAATATAAGGAATTACACAGATAAATTCCGCAATTTGTTCTCCAACATTGACAAATTGGTGTTTTTCATTTGCTGGGACAAAAATGAACGATCCTTCTTCGACTTCATAATCACCATTCTCAGATCTTGCCATAATTTTCCCTTTAACAACAAAAATTTCATGTTCCCAATCATGAGAATGATGAGGTGTACTTGCCCCTGGCTTTAAAGTAAAAAGTCTCATTACAAAATTTTTTGCACCATCTTTTGAGCCAATTAAAATACGTTTTTCAATTTTTCCTTCATCTATTATTAAAGGTTCTACTTTTTCTGGTCTTGAAACTATCATGTTTATCTCTCCTTTCTATAACAACATATCTGTAAGGTTCTATACCCACAGAATATGAAACAACATCTTTATATCTTTTCAAAATTTCGTGGACTAATCTTCTTTCAAAAGAAAACATAGGATCTAATTCTACTTTTTTTGCTCCGTTTTCTCTTAGTTGTTCCAAAGCATTTTTGACAATTTTTTTAATTAATTCTTTTCTTTTTTCCCTATAATCACCTGCATCTATTATCACTGAAACTTTTGTATCAGAAAGTCTATTTAAAAATATTGTTGCAATATGTTGAAGTGCTCCCAATCCTTTTCCATGTTTTCCTATAATCTTTCCTATTCCTTCTCCTTCAATTTTTGCCACAAAAATTCTGGGGTTTTTAGATTCAACTTCAACATTTATTTCTGGATCAAAATAAGATACAATACTTTTAACAAACTCTTTTAATTTTCTTTCATAGTATTCCCTTTTTATTGTTATTTCAACCACTGCATCCCTAGCAAAAATTCCTAAAAAACCTGCTGAACCTTTATCTATAACTTGATAATCATATTCGCCTTTCATAACATTATAATCTTCTTCAAAAACAGTTAAAATTTCTTCAACTGATTTTCCAGTTATTGTCAGTTTCTTCAAGCGTTTCACCCCTTATTTGGAAGTCCCCAAAGCTCTCTATGTGTAATACCTTTAATTTTGTATTTTTTATAGATATAATAAGTTGTTCCTAGTTGGATTAAGGTATTTGCAGTGTAATACAAGAAAACTCCACTTGGAAGACCTATAAACAAGAATGGGAAAACAAAAGACATAATTATACTTTGCCATGCAGTTTTTGTATCCTGACTGGTAATTAAAGCAAGGTAATACCCAGCAAAAATTTGAATTAGCAAGAATGACCAGTTCGCAGAAAATCCAGCAGCAGCTAGATCCTTCCAAATCAAAAATGAGCCGTTAAATGCAAATTCTTCTTGGTAATATCTAATAACTTGATATAAAACTATAAATACTGGTAGTTGAATTAAGGCCATTAGACAACCACTTGCTGGATTAATTTTGTTTTCTCTATAAATTTTCAATAATTCCTCTTGTTGTTTTTGTGGATCTTTATATTTCTTTTTTACTTGCTCTACTAATGGTTGTATCTTTCTCATTTTAATCATTGATTTTGTTTGAGCATGATAAAGTGGGTAGAAAATAAATCTAACAATTATTGTGAAAATAATTATCGTTAAACCAAAATTATGTGTAAAACCATTGATCCAACCAAAAAAGTAAACAAGAGGATATTTAATATAATCAAACCAACTATTTAAACCAGGAATAGATGATATCATTTCATATATGACTTCATAATCTTCAGGGAAAGCCTTTTTAATTAATGTCCTTTTATATGGCCCAACATAAACTAAAAATCTTAACTGGGTTCCTGAAACTTGGTTGCCCCCCAAAGATTTGTCATTGAACTTAACAATTGATACTGTTTTTGTTTTTGCGTACGCTGAAACGAAAATATTTTCTCTAACTCTATCATCACTTTCAAACCCAACACGTGGCAAACTTACAACAACTTCTTTTGTAGAATTAACAATTACATCAAATGTATAATTTGGTCCTTCTTTGAATTTAAAGATTTTTTCAACACCATCATAATCAAATTTCAAATTAACCTCAGAATATTTTTCACCATCTTTTAAACCCTGCCACGAAAAAGTTGGAGTACCAACACCAGAAATATCAAAACCGTCATTGGAATATAAAAATATTCTTGTTCTTCTTTCCAATGTACTATAAATTTCTTGAATGTTTCCCATATAATCAAAACGATACTCAATAAATCTGGTCAGTACATAAATACCGTCTGCTCTTTCTTCGACTGTAATAGTTCCTGCATTCAATATTGAAAAAAATGCCACAACAAATAAAATGACGGTTAGTAATTTTTTCAATGAGACCGCCTCCTTGTAAAAATATAAAATTCATCAGGTACAGGATCTTCTCCACCCTCATGCATTGGATTACACCTTAAAATACGCTTGAAGCCCAGGAATAAACCTTTTATAACACCAAATTTTTTTACAGACTGCAAAGTATATTCCGAACACGTCGGAGTATATATACATGTTGGAGGTTTTAATGGTGAGATAAATTTTTGATAAAATCTAATTATTCCTATTATTATTTTCCTCATTATTTACCCTCTCAAACAAAGAAAGAAAAGAATTTACAAACTCACGAAATGATAAATTTTTAAAAGAACTAGAAAGTTTTTTCCGTACAACTATTAAATAATCGAATCCTTTTGGAATTTTATCTTTGTTATTTCTTATACTTTCTCGCATCCATCTTTTAACTTTGTTTCTTTTTACAGCTTTTCCAAATTTTTTCTTAACCGAGAAAGCAAATCTACTGTAATCTAGTCCGTTTCTAAAATAAAAAATCACAAACCAATCATTTTGAATCACTTTACCTGTATTAAAAACCTTTAAAATATCTTTCCTGAGCTTCAAGCGTTCGCGTTTTCTAAAAGTAAATCTCTTTAAACTGCGAGTCTCCATCTTCCTTTACTTCTTCTTCTTTTTAATACCTTTCTTCCAGCAGCTGTTCTTGTTCTAGCTAAAAAGCCATGTGTTCTTTTTCTCTTAATCCTTGAAGGTTGGTATGTTCTTTTCATAATCTCTTCCTCCTTTTATAAGTTTATTCCTTAACTATATTATCATAAAAGTTAACCTTTATCAACTCCATTTAAAAGTCTGTCTAACGCCTTCAAAAAGGCATTAAAAATTTCTTCTGAAAATTTTGTTCCTACCATACCTCTAATTACTTCAATTGCTTCATCAATACTCAAAGCCTTTCTATAAGGCCTATCTTCTGTTAACGCTGTAAAAACGTCAGCAATTGAAACTATTTGAGCTCTCAGTGAAATCTCATCACCGGATAAACCATCAGGATAGCCACTACCATCATAATTTTCATGATGATGCCTTATAATATCGGCAACTAAATCCCATCCAGGAATAGATTGGATTATTTTCTCTCCCAAAATTGTGTGCTTTTTCATTATTTCAAATTCTTCTGGTGTTAATTTTGAGGGTTTATTGAGTATTGATTCAGGTATCCCAATTTTCCCAATATCATGTAAAATAGCGCCATACATAATCGCTTCAATTTCATCCTTATCATTAACACCAAGAATTTTTGCTATTTCTAATGCTAGATCAACAACTTTTTTAGAATGATTTCCTGTAACTGAATCTTTTAACTCAACAGTTTCAGCAAGTGCAGTAATTAATTCTAAATCTTTATTAAGTAGTACCTCGTGAACTATTTCCAATTCATCTATTGCTTTTTTATATTCTTTTGCTATATTTCTTTGCTTTTCAATTATCTTAGAAAAATTATTTTCAATATTTTCTAATACTGTTTTTAAAGGAACTAATTCTGGAATACTAACATCGTACTTACAACACTCAAATTTTCCATTCTCAATCAAACTTTGATTAGCCTCATCAAGCCTTTTTACCACCTCGTTTATTGAAGTTATCATTTTTTCATGTTTTTTAGAATATTTTTTGAAAATTAAATAATAAAAAACCACAAATAACAAAACTAATGGTAAAGAAAATAAAAAATCAAATATAATAACTTTTACTATTGGCATACCTACTATTACTTTAAAGCCCTGTTTTGTTTCAAATATTACTGAAAATAATTTAATATCAGACAAATTAGAACCTAACAAAGAACTTCTATTTGAAAAGATAATTTTGTTATTTACAGCTACCAAATATAATTTATTAGAACTTTGTTGAGGCTCAATTAAGTCTTCAGGGATTTCATATAAAAGGTATCCATCATAAACTTTTTTAACATATTTCAAAGTGTTTCCAGGATAATATATTCCCTGAACATAATCATTTGGACCTTCTTTTAAAATGCTTGAAAAATTTTGATTTAAATTAAAATCATTAAATTTTACATCTAATTTTGATACAACAAAATTGTCATATTTAAAAAGATTACTCAAAAAGGAAGTAAAAACTTCCCCACTTTCTCTTAAGCTATCTTTAATTATTAAATTAAATAATAATATCTGAAAAAAAATCAAAACTAAAATCAACATTAAAAGATAAAATCCTTTAATCTTTTCCATATTTAATCTCCTTGAATGTCAGATAGATTAACAATCCTTATCTCTCTGTTGAGCGTCCTTTTTTCATTGAAATAATACGTATTTCCGGTAAAAAATCTTAGTGCCTGCTGAGTGCTAATAAATTTATGAGAAGATACTAAATCTAAAGTCTCATAATTTAGTTCCAAAGTTGCATTAAAAGGATTTTTTGTAAAAGATACAAAAAATATTTTATTTTTATTTACGTTAAGTTTTTCTAAACCAATATCTATTGCACTGTCAGCTAGGATAAAGATTCCTTCAAAATCACTTCCAATAAATGATATTATGTCTGCTGCTTTTGAGCTATTCGTAGTTATTAAAATTGCATCATAATTTCTTATATTTAAGTTATTTTTTAAAATCGCATTCAAATTATAATAATAAATATAATCACCTTTTATATAATTTAATATTCTTAAATATTCATCCGAATAAGTTCTATTAAAAGGATCAAGTATTAATAATACATTTGATACTTTTTCATCTTGTAAAAATTTAACAATCGCACTAATTTGCATTTCATTTGAAGGAGTTAAAGAAAAAATTCTTTCAGTTAAAGTTAACAACTCATCTGAAGAAATTGTTGGTGAAAACGAAATCATATCATATTTTTCAAGATATGGATATATTCTTAATCCATTTTCACTATAATTTGGTCCAATTAAAAAATTAATTCCCAAACTCTTTAAATATTTAATTTCCTTTTCAGAAATTTCATTTTCATTCAAAGAATATAATTTTAGATTGTAATTTTCTACCTCTAATTTATATGATGAATCCTCTGTTGAATATAAAAAACCTATTCTATTGCTAATTTCAACATACCAATAAAGAAAAGAAAGACCAACAACAAGAATTATCATTACAATTGAAATATATTCTTTATAAATTTTCACAAAATCACCTCAAAATTATTTTAACATAAAATTACTTTTTTAAAAAAAGCTCCCTTAAATGGACTGAACCCAAGAAAAGGAACGAAATAAAAAACACCCCCGGAAGTGATAAAATATAACTATCTAGGGGGTGTTTTTCATTGGCAAAGAAAGGGCAA
>JASKLO010000051.1 GCA_030153605.1 Thermosipho sp. (in: thermotogales) | reverse complement strand
TCTTCAGCAGAAAACTTCTTTCTCATATCTTTCACTCCCCTTCGTATATGATTATACTCTCTACTTTCTAACTGTCCAATCCTTCAGGGGAGCAGTATACACCTCTTTTGCCAAATTCACCAAAATATGAGAGATCTTTTCTTACTTGACTAGATTTAATACCCAATCTCGCAGCTAAATCTTTTGAAGCAACATATTCGATACCTTCTTCATTTAATTTGTTTAAACACCTATAATACATGCCTAATCTTCTAATAACAGGATTAGGAATCTTACTTTTAAATTTCATATCTGCTGTCCTCCTTTGGGCGAAAGATGTGAATTACATCACAATAATTATACAATAAAATATTTAAAAGAAAAAGTAAAAATTAGACTAATAAAATCGAAATTATGGAATAATCAGTAAAAAAAATTAAATTTTTAACAAATTTAAAAAAATTCTGAGAGAATAATTTTACTATGTTTATTTTCCCAAATTCAATTATTTTGAAAGAAAATTGACATTTGAAAAAAAAATCTTTTATGTTATAATATTAACGTTTAAAACCGACAAAAAATATCCAAAATATTTTGAAAAAAGTCATAAATTCCTTTATGGGAGGGATGTCTATGAATTTTTCTGTTTTCCTTGTGAGCTATTTCACATGGATGATTTTGACGAGTTTTACTGATGTTAAAGAACTTATTGTTGGTTTTTTTGTTTCGTTGGTGATTTCCATTGTCATGAAAAAATATTATCGAATTAAGTTTGATGTGAAATTTCCTATTAGAGTTATCAAATTTGTTTTTGTTTATTTACCGGTATTTATATGGGAAATGATTAAAGCAAATTTTGATGTTGCATTTCGTGTTTTAAGCCCTTCTCTTCCTATTAATCCAGGTTTTGTGAAAATTAAAACCAACCTCAAAAAAGACTCCTCTAAACTTGCATTAGCTAATTCAATTACCCTTACCCCTGGTACACTTACTTTGGACGTAAAAGAAGATACACTTTTTATTCATTGGATTTCTGTAAAAACTCTAGACGAAGAAGAAAAGAAGAAAAAAATTGGAGGAATATTTGAAAAGATTTTAAAGGGGGTTTTTGAATGAGTGTTGTAAATTATATTTATTTCATATTAGTAGGTTTTGGAGTATTATTTTCATTTTTAAGAATATTGTTAGGCCCTACAAGTGCAGATAGAGTTGCCGCTTTGGATACTTTAAATGTTGTTTTGACTGGAACAATTGTATTTTTAGCATTGGTTTTTAATAACGGATTGTACCTTGATATAGCATTAGTTTATGGTCTACTTTCTTTTATTGAGACAGTTGTTATCTCTCGATTTTTGGAGGGGAAAAAATGATTACAGTAGGATATTTTTTGATAGCATTTGGAGCATTTTTTTACTTTCTAGGTGGATTAGGAATATTAAGAATGCCTGATGTATATAACAGACTTCAAGCAGGTACTAAAGCTACAACTTTGGGCTCTTTTTCTGTAATATTAGGTGTAGGATTAGTAAATCTCGATTATTTACCTAAAGCCCTAGTGATAATCGCTTTCATTGCATTAACTAACCCTGTTGGAAGTTCAGTACTGGCTAGAGCATCATATTTAAAAGGAATAAAACCTACCGATAAAACAAAAGTTGATGAATATAAAGGTGGTGATGAAAAATGACAATTGCGACTATATTTGTAGGAATATTGATGATTATTTCTGCAATTTATGCGATTGAAGCAAAGAAAATGTTAGATTCATTTATTTCATTATCACTTTTAAGCTTATTATCAGTGTTTTTGTTTGTTATTATGAAAGCACCTGATGTTGCAATTACTGAAGCTTCGGTTGGTGCAGGTCTCACTACAGCTGTTTTAATCTTGGCTTTAAGAAGAATAGGTGGTGATGAAGAATGAGAAGAGTCTTTGCTTTGTTGATATCTTTAGGATTAATTTTGTTTTTTGTAAATTCACTGTCTATTCTTCCTGAATATGGAAATGTTGAGCTTTCAAAAGTTTCTAATGCCTATATTAATAAAAGCGTTAACGGAAATAATGAAAAAGTTAAATTTGGTGAATCAAAAGATTTAGAGGATGGTGCTGCTAATGTTGTTACATCAATAGTAGTTGACTACAGATCATTTGATACGTTAGGTGAGGTAACTGTCTTATTCACTTCTGCCTTAGGTGTCGGTTTGATATTACATGGATTTAAGAGAAAAACTTATGGGAGATTACCAAATTTTATTTTGAGGGTTTCTGTTGGGATATTGTTACCGTTAATACTTTTATTTGGAGTTTATGTTTTTGTTCATGGACATCTTACTCCAGGAGGAGGTTTTCCAGGAGGTACAATTATCGCTGCTGGAATTTTGTTGTTGTATCTTTCTAATGAAGAATTTGATCTTTCAAAAACTTCAAAATTTGTTGAAAGTTATGCTGGATCTTTGTATATAGTAGTAGGTTTAGTAGGATTAGCTATTGGTGGTGTATTTTTAATTAATTTCCTCCCAACGGGAGTAGTTGGAGATTTGTTTAGTGCAGGAATTGTTCCAATAGTATATATATTAATTGGTTTTAAGGTTGGAGCAGAACTTTCAGGAGTAATTGCTGACTTGTATAGGGAGGGATGATGATGGTTTATTATATCTCTTTTATATTAATTGGTATTGGTATTTATGGTATTTTAACTCAAAAGAATTTATTTAAATTTTTGGTGTCGTTGACAATAATTGATACAGCGATTAATATTTTCATAATTTCTCTTGGATATATTGAAGGTAAAGATGTGCCAATTTACTCAAAATATACCCCTGTTGCTAATTTTGTTGATCCTCTACCACAGGCATTAGTACTTACAGCTATTGTTATTGGAGTAGGTACTTTGGCTTTAGGTGCATCATTATTAGTTAGAGTATATGAAAAATACGAAACTTTAGAGGTTGAAGAAATCGCCGTTAAGGAGGCGAGAAAATGACAGCTTTATTAATTGCAATCCCTTTATTAACAGCTTTTCTATTTGTACCTTTTAAAGAAAAAGCTAAATTTATTCTTCCTATAATTGTTTTAATTAATATTGTTTTATTATTTAACCTTTCCATTAATTCTGTTGAAGCAATGGGTGGTTGGAAAGCACCTTTTGGTATTGTATTAGTATTAGATTCGGCTAGTTTCTATACTCTTTTAGTTGTAAATATAATCTTTTTAATTATTTCATTAATTCCTCAAATAACCGAAAATGGATTTTCAATTCTCTTGTTAATATTATTAGCATCTACCAATGGCTTAATTTTAACTGGAGATATTTTTAATTCTTTTGTATTCCTAGAAATTACTGCAGCTGCTGCATACATTATTGCATCCTTAAAGAAAAACTATTACGGAGCTTATAAATATTTAATTGTAGGAAGTATTGCGGGAGGATTTTATCTTTTAGGAGCAATTTATTCTTACGTTGGAACTGGGTCTTTAAATTTTGCTGATATATCCTTAAATTTAAATAGTTCATTTTTGCCATTTGTTTCATTAATGTTATTTATTGGACTTGCTGTCGAAACTAAGATTCTCCCGTTAGCAGGATGGGTACCAGATGTTTATGCTTCAGGTTCACCGCTTACACCTGCTATTTTAGGAACTGGTGTAACATTTACAATGATGTATTTACTGGGTAGAATTTTCATTACCATATTCAATGGATATTTCTTAGATGTTTTATATATTTTCGGTTTGTTAACACTAATATTAGCAGAAATTGCTGCTTTTAGACAAGAGAAATTATTAAAAGCATTAGCCTTCTCCTCAATTGCTCAAGCTGGGTTAGTATTAAGTACAATTTCTTTAAACACTTATGATGCTATAAAAGCAGGGTATTTCCATCTTTTAAATGATGCAACTGCTAAGATAATTTTGTTTGTAATAGCTGCAACAGTAGTTGGTAATTTTATGAAAAATAAAACTGCAGGAATTTCATTTAGCATTGCTTCATTTTCTTTAATTGGTTTCCCAATTTTTGCAGGTTTCAGAAGTAAATTACTAATTTTGCAAAGTTCTTTTGAAAAAGGAGATTATTTATTGCCAACGGTATTACTGTTTTCTACAATTATTGAGGCTGCATATTTATTGAAATGGAATGTACGCCTGTGGCATAACGAGAATGAAGAAACAAAACAAATTCCTTGGAATATAGTTTTAATAACTTTAATATTAGCATTGTTGATAATATTTATTGGAATATTCCCAGATTTATATTTAAAAGTGTCTGAAAATATAACGGATGGATTAATGAATTACAAAGCTTACGTGACTACTGTTCTGGGAGGGATGTAAATGATTTCAATTACAAATCTAATATTAGTGTTTTTATTTGGTTCCTTAATTAGTTATTTATTGACAAAGGCAAATAAAGTATTAGGTTCTATATTTAATTTTCTTCTTACGGCTTATGCTTTATACTTTTTATGGAATATCGAAGTAGGACGTTCAGAAAAATTATTTAATATTTTTTCAAATGTTCAAGGCTCTTTAACTGTAACTAATTTAGGCAAATTTTTCTCATTAGTTAGTTTTCTTGTATTAGCTTTTGTGGCGTTTTTCGTAATAGATTGGATCAGATTTAAACCTAGAAGTTATGCTGCTTTTAATGCTTTCTATTTACTAATGGCTGGAGGATCGTTAGGAGTATTTTTTGCAAATGATTTAATTACACTTTATGTTTTCTGGGAAATAGCAGTTTTGGCATCTTTTTTAATCATACCTATGGGTGATGAGAGTTCTAAGAAAGCTGCAGTCACATATGCAGTTATGAGTGCTTTGGGAAGTTATATGTATCTTTTTGCAGCTTTTTCAATATTAAATAGATATGGTGTAATTTCATTTAAAGAAGTTTCAATTAATTTATTGAATGAAGCTTCAATAGGATATAAATGGTTTGTAATACTTTTCATTGCAGCTGCAGGTATCGTAAAAAGTGGTATTTTTCCATTACATACATGGTTAAGAAAGGCATATGGTGGTTCTCCTGATGCATTTACAGCAGCATTTTCTGGTCAGCTTTCTAAATTAGGTTCTTATGTTTTGGCAATATCATTGGCAGTTTTTCCAACAGTAAAAATGTTTTCACCTTTATATCAAGGCGTACCAACCTTGAACTACATTTTGATTTGGCTTGGTAATATATCGATAATACTTGGAACATTTATGGCAATTAGACAAAATGATATGAAACAACTTATTGCGTATTCATCAGTAGCTAACGGTGGATATATATTAGTTGGTTTAGCAACACTTGATAGTATAGGTTTTGCAGGTGGATTATTCCATGTTTTTAATCACGCAATAATTTCTGTTATGGTCTTTCTTTCCTTTGCTGTTGTAATTCTTAGAACAGGAACTTCAAAAATTGATGAAATGGGCGGTTTGATTTGGAGAATGCCTATGACTTTTGTAACTTATCTTGTAGGAATTATTTCTTTAGCAGGTATACCTCCAACAAGTGGATTTATATCAAAATGGATGATTTTTAATACATTAGTTAGGCACGGAATGTTTGTAACAGCAGCAATCGCATTCATTGGAAGTGTTGGATCCTTCTTATACGTTTTCAGACCTTTGGCGGGTGTATTTTTGGGACAGCTTAAAAAGAAACACTACGATTTAAAAGAAGCTTCTATCATTATGCTTATACCTATGCTTCTAATGGTTGCTTTAACAGTTTTATTAGGTGTTTATCCAAAACCAATACTAGATCTTATTGTTTCTGTTGAAACTGAACTTGGAATTAAACCATTAGAACATGCTGGAACGATAATAAAAACACCTTTAGGTTCATGGAACACTATAACAGTATTTATAATGTTTGCTGTTGGTTTTATTATTGCATTTATTCTTTACTTATTATTCCCCAAGGCCAAAAAAGTTGAACTAACAAATCAATATACAGGTGGAGAATTTTTATATAACTATGATTTATACCATTATGCAACCGGATTTTACAGATTTATTGAAAGATTATATGATAAACACCCATCTTTTGAGAAACTTTATGAAATGATAGGTGTATTTTTCAAATCTATTGGAGATTTTGTGACAGGTTTAATTTATAAACCTAGTCCTAGTGGATATATTTTCTGGATTTCAATTGTAATCCTCATATTATATTGGGTGAGGTGGTAATTGATGATTAATACAGTATTAAAAGTAGCAGCTGTATTGTTTACAGGATTTTTTGTTGGTTTAACTTTAGAAGGTGTTGCCAGAAAGATAACTGCAAGAATTCAGCGAAGATATGGTCCTCCCTGGTATCAGAATTTTATAGACCTGTTTAAAACTTTGAGTAAACATGGAATAACTCATGGTTGGATATTTGATTTTGGAGTTTTAATGGCTCTCGGAGGTACAATCGCAACATTAGCGTTTGTCCCATTAGGAAATTTGGTTGCATTTCCAGGACTAGATAATGTGTTTATAATTCTTTATTTATTTACTGTTGGTGCATTGGGTATGGCTATGGGTATGGTAGGTTCAGGAAACCCAAATGCAAGTATCGGTGTGGCTAGGGCGTTAACTCAAATGTTGGGATATGAGATCCCTTATCTAGTTGTTTTATCCGGAGTTATGTTTTATTACAAAACATCTTCCGTCTCAGGATTAATGAATGCACAAGCTGATGGTTGGACACTAATTAAGATGCCAATAGGTGCGATTATAGCATTTGTTTCATTAATGGGAATGTTAGGTAAAAAACCTTTTGATACTCCTATTGCACCGGCTGAAATAGCATCAGGCCCTATGGTAGAAGTTTCTTCAAAATATATGGGGCTTTTAATGCTGATGCATACCTTTTCAGTTTTTGTTGAGATTGCAATGTTTGTTAATATTTTCTTGGGAGTTAGTAATTACTTTACATTTCTACTAAAATTTGTTGTTGTTTGGATCATAGCTACAATGATTAGTGCTGTTCTTCCAAGGTTTAGAATTGAACAAGTTGTGAAATTTTACTGGAGTGTACCATTATCTCTGGCATTTGTCCAGGTAT
>JASKLO010000050.1 GCA_030153605.1 Thermosipho sp. (in: thermotogales) | reverse complement strand
AAGGTCTTGAAAAAGTTTTAATAGTCGAAGAACTTGAACCTGTTGTTGAAGAGCAAATTAAATTATGGGCTTACGACAAAGGATTTAATATTCCAATTCACGGAAAAGATATTGTTCCAAGAATTTATGAGATGAACACAAAAAGAGCAGTAATCGCTATTTCAAAATTTTTAGGCGTAGAAACTCCACTAAATTTTGAAAAACTTGATGAAAAGTATAAAAGTATAAGTTCTTTTCTTCCACCAAGACCACCTTCACTGTGTCCAGCTTGTCCACACAGAAATACATTTTTTGCAATTAACAAAGCAACTCGCAAAAAAGCAATTTTTCCAAGTGATATAGGTTGTTATACTCTGGGTGTTCTTCCTCCACTTAGTGCTGTTGATACAACTGTTGCAATGGGAGGTTCTATTGGAATTGCTCATGGATTAAGTATTGCCTTAAATGGCGCTCTTAATGAGGAACTTGAAAACAAAAAAGACACTCAATTGATTGTTGCAACCATAGGAGATTCCACTTTCTATCATACCGGTCTTCCAGCCATAGCAAATGCTATTTACAACAGATCAAATGTAATTGTTGTAGTAGTAGATAACGAAATCACAGCAATGACCGGAGACCAACCAAATCCAGGAACAGGCGAAACACCACATGGACCTGGGAAAAGAATTCCGATAGAAGACATTGTAAAAGCAATGGGTGCTGATTATGTTGAGGTTGTAAATCCTTACAACATCAAAAAAAACAACTGAAGTTGTTAAAAAAGCAATGGAACTTGAAGGAGTAAGGGTTATAGTTTCCAGACAGGTCTGTGCGTTGTACAGAGTTGGACAGGCAAGAAGAAAAGGTATAAAACTTCCGGTATTTAGAGTAAATACCGAAAAATGTACCGGTTGTAAAATATGTATAAATACTTTTGGTTGCCCTGCAATTTCCTGGGATAGTGAAGCTAAAAAAGCAAAAATAGATCCAACAATGTGCTGGGGCTGCGGTAGTTGTTCACAGATCTGTCCATACGGAGCTTTTGAAGTAGTAAGGGAGGCGAAATAATGGTTAAAGAATACAATATAGTTATAACTGGAGTAGGTGGTCAAGGTATTTTAACAGCAGCTAATCTTTTAGGATGGGCTGCTCTTAGAGAAGGATATAAGGTTAGAGTAGGAGAGGTTCATGGAATGAGCCAAAGGTTTGGAAGTGTAATTTCATATGTTAGATTTGGAGAAAATGTATACGGAGCAATGGTTCCAGAAGGAAAAGCAGATGTAATTTTATCATTCGAGCCGGTTGAAGCTTTAAGATATATTAATTACCTTAAATCAGGAGGACTTGTTTTTACAAATTCAAGGCCAATTTTACCTGTTCAGGTTTCAATGGGGCTTTCTAAATATCCAACTCATGAAGAAATTAAAAACATAATTGAAAATAAATTTAATGCAAGGTATATTAGTTTTGATGCAGAAACTCTTGCAAAAGAAGC
Source organism: Thermosipho sp. (in: thermotogales) (assembly GCA_030153605.1). Taxonomy (GTDB): domain Bacteria; phylum Thermotogota; class Thermotogae; order Thermotogales; family Fervidobacteriaceae; genus Thermosipho_A. Next base: position 5,867 of record JASKLO010000050.1, on the reverse strand, counting down.
CGGAAATATTATAACTACCAACGTTGTTCTAATCGGAGCACTAACTCAAACTCCTGATTTTCCTTTATCTCCTAAAACTATACAGGAAGTTATAAAAGTAAGTGTTCCACCAAAAGCTGTTGAACTGAATATTAAAGCATTTGAATTGGGAATGACAAAAGTAAAAATATAGGCTTCCCTTTTAGCGGAAGCCTTTTTTATATAATTTTATGTCTCTTTCACGCATATTTACTTTATTTTACTAGTTCCATTAACCTTAATCCCGCCTGTTGTCTTTCTTTAACAAATGTAAAAATTCCTAATTTTTTCTAAAATTACAAATTCAACCGCTTAATATTTCTATTTTTAGTCAAAAATCGTATATTGAACTAGTTAAAAAATAGCGTCATTTTTGCTGAATATATGATATTAGTTATAGCAGTGTGTTAAAATAGAATTAGGAGGGATTTAATGAAAAAGTATTTAGTTATATCAGACCTTCACATTCCAACTAGAAATAATGAAATTCATCCAAAAATTGTTGAGGAAGCCAAGTTATCAGATGGAATTTTTGCCCTTGGAGATTTTGTAGATATTGATACTGTTATATATTTACAAACGTTGAACAGGAATTTTTTTGCTGTTTCTGGAAATATGGATTATATAGATGTAAAAAATTATCTTCCTCCACAAAAAATTGTCAAAGTAGGGAAATTTAATATTGGCCTTACTCATGGTTCTGGACCACATTTTAATATTCACAAAAGAATCGCTAACTGGTTTCCAGATGATGTAAACATTATACTTTTTGGACACATCCATATTCCTACTGATTTAACATTTAAAGAAAAGCGTTTTTTTAATCCAGGAACAGCCATGGAAACATATGGGATTTTGGAAATTGAAAATGAAAATTTGAATTTTAAAATTATTAAATTATAGGAGGCTCGAATATGGTTGGATACGAAATTTACATTCGTTCTTTTTACGATACAAACAATGACGGGGCTGGTGAATTTCTTGGTATAGCTAAATCAGTAAATTATTTAAAAGAATTAGGCATAGATCTTGTATGGTTAATGCCTCATTTTAAAGCTCCAAGCTATCATGGCTATGACATTATTGACTTTTTTGATACAAACCCTTCATATGGAACTTTAGAGGATTTTAAAACTATGGTTAATGAATTACATAAAAATAAAATTAAAGTAGTTATAGACCTTCCTTTAAATCATGTTTCCTCTAGACATCCCTGGTTCAAAGCAGCACTTTCTGGGGATCCAGAATACAAAGATTATTTCCTTTGGGCAAGGGAAAATACTAATTTATCTGAAAAAAGACATTGGGATGAAGAACCTTTATGGCACCCTTATAAAGGTGAATGGTATTATGGAGTATTTGGCGGATCTTCACCAGACCTTAATTATGAAAATCCAAAAGTAGTTGAAAAAGCATTAGAAATTGTAGAATTCTGGCTTAAGTTAGGTGTAGATGGTTTTAGATTTGATGCTGCAAAGCACATCTACGATTATGATATAGAAAACGGAAGGTTTCACTATTTTCACGATAAAAATGTAGCATTCTGGGCAAAAATAATGGACAAAGCAAAAGAAATAAAGCCTGATGTATTTGCCGTTACAGAAGTTTGGGATGATCCCGAAATAGTTGTGGAATATGCAAAAACAATTGGCTGTTCTTTTAATTTCTATTTTACAGAGGCTATAAGGGAATCTATGACTCAAGGAAATACTTATAAGATATATGATTGCTTTAACAGAACACTTACTGATAATAGAAGGCTATATATACCATCAAACTTTTCAGGAAATCATGATATGACTAGAGTTGCTTCAGTCATTCAATCAGAAGAGCAAAGAAACATTTTCTTTGCAATGCTTTTTACAACCCCCGGTATCCCATTTATTTATTATGGAGATGAACTAGGTATGAAAGGAATATATGATCCTTATTTTACAGAGCATGTACTTGAACCTTTCCCTTGGTATGCTTCACTCTCTGGTGATGGTCAAACTCTTTGGAAATCTATAGGATTTAACCATGCATTTACTGGTGTGTCTTTAGAAGAACAACTATCTAGAGAAGATAGTTTATTTAATACAGTTAAGAAATGGATTAAATTTAGAAAAGAAAATGATTGGATGACACATTCTTGGCTTGAAGATATTAAAACCAGTAATTTTGTTGTTGGTTATACTATAACCGATGGAAAAAATTCATTAAGAATTTATCACAATATCGCAGGGCACGAAGAAGAATTAGATGGAATTAAACTTAAACCTTATGAAACGAAGGTGCTATAATGGCTTTAATTAAGAAACTTCCGCCTTCTGTTGTAAGTAAAATTGCGGCCGGAGAAGTTGTTGCAGGACCTTATTCTGTTGTAAAGGAATTAATTGAAAATTCAATAGATGCAAAATCAACCTCTATTGAAATAGAGATAATCTCTGGTGGTAAAAGTTATATCAAAGTTAAGGATAACGGAATAGGAATGTCTAAAGAAGACCTTATTTTATCAATAGAAGAACATTCTACAAGTAAGATTGAAAATTTTGAAGATATTTACAATTTACATTCATATGGTTTTAGAGGTGAAGCTTTATCTTCTATTGCAAAAGTTAGTAGAATAGTAATAATTTCAAATAACGGGGAAGAATCAAACAAATTAGAAGCAATTGGTGGAAAAATCAAATCAATTGAACCTTATCCAACAAATGAGAAGGGAACTATAATTGAAGTCTATGACCTGTTTTTTAACGTTCCTGCAAGAAGGAAATTTTTGAAATCTCCTCAAACAGAAAAAAGACTTGTAACTGAATTTGTAGAAAAATTTATTCTAGCGAATCCAGAAACTGGATTTATATTTAAATCAGACAACGAGGTTATTTATAATGTAAAACCTTCTACCCTTATTGAAAGATTTAATCTTATTTTTCCAGAAGTAAAAGAATTTACGGAAATTAATGGAAAATTTGTTCACGGAATAATTTCTTCTCCAAATTATTATAGAAAAAATAGAACAGGTCAAATTTTCTATGTACAAAAAAGGTTCGTACAAGATAAAATGCTATATTATATCTTCGAAAGTGGTTATGGCGAAGCTTTAAATAATCATCCATACGGAGTTTTGTTTATAGATGTCCCACCCAGACTAGTCGATGTAAATGTACACCCACAAAAACTAGAAGTAAAATTTTCTGATCCCAATCTTATTTATTCTGATATTATTAGAAGCGTTCGTGAAGGTGTTAAGAAATTTGTATCAAAAGAAATTTTCATTTCTGAAAAAACTCCAAAACAAACAAATACTTTGCCTAACCAAAATCAGAAATTTATAAAAGAGTCATTTCAGGAATATCGTACTTCTGAAAAATTTGATAATAAAGTAAAACAATATTCATCATTGTTTGACATTGCAAAAAAGAATATTGAATTAAAAGAAGATATTTTAATTTTGAAAAAAAGATATGTTCTTTTTGAAGGAGAAGACGGCATATATATCATGGATTTTCATGCAGCACATGAAAGAGTTTTGTACGAAGATATTTTAAAAAAACTCAATGAAACAATGGAGACTATTGACTTAATTGTTCCAATACAAGTTAAGGTAGGAAAAAGTTTAAAAGAAATTGTGAAAGAGAAATTTGAGGAGTTAGAAAGTAATGGCTTCAAAATTGATATTTTAGAAAATGAAATTAAGATTCTCTCGATTCCTTCGTTTATAAAATTATCAGATGTTGAAGATATTTTTAGAGAAATAATTGATGAACTTAGAATTCCTTCTCAAAATCCCAAAAACCTTAAACACATTATTGCCGATAAAGCATGTAAAGCAGCCGTTAAAACAGGGTACGATATAAAATATGAAGAAGCGAAAGGTTTAATTGAAGAAGTATTAAAAAGAGGTCTAACTACTTGCCCACATGGCAGACCTCTTTTTTTGAAAATTTCCTTCAAAGAATTAGACAGTTATTTTGAAAGAACTTAAACCTTAAAAAAATCAACTTTTTTCTTATTTTTTGCTTCTCCCATATTAAAAGTTTTACCAAGAGCAAGTACAGTTGCAAGTTCAACTGGAAGTCCTACTTTAACAATTTTTTCAACAGTTTTTTTGATATCATATTCTACAAATTTAAATTTATAATTAAAAACCCCTCTATCAATTTCAAGAATTATATAAGTGGCTCCTGGTTTTCCATCTTTTGTTCTCCCTATACTTCCTGGGTTTAATATGGTTTTTCCAAATAAATGCTTGGCCATCATCAAATGAGTATGCCCGTTGATTATTATGTCTTCTTCAACTGATTTAGCAATTATCTCCAATCTTTCTGAATCAGTTTCAGGTTTTACATATTCGAGTAGATAATTTAAAGGGCTACCATGAACAAGTAAAATTTTTACCCCTTCAAATTCCAATGAAAGTCTTTTTGGAAGATTTTTCAAAAATTCTTTGTTTTCATCGCTTGTGTTTTTTATAGTCCACAAAAGTGATTCATCACCTACTTCTGTTTCTCTTCCTGGGTTGTATGAACATCCACAGCTTGATTTTTCATATCCAACTGCATCGTCGTAATTTCCCATTACTGAGATAATATTTTCTTTCTTTATTATTTCTATTACTTCATTAGGATTTGGACCGTATCCTACAAGATCTCCCAAACAATATATTTCATCAATTTTTTCTTTTCTTATATCAGTTAAAACACTTTCCAAAGCCTCTAAATTTGAATGTATATCAGAAATAAAAGCCATTTTTTTCATACTCTCAATCCTTCCCTTACAAATTTTTTCTTGATTCATTTAAAAATAACTAAAATATAATTATCCCCATAACTATTTTACCATATGGTAATATAATTATACATACCTTATCTTTTAGAGTGTTAAAAATTCTTGCGCAAAAGTGTTAAAATAAAGTTGTTTATTTCTGATATTTTTCTTCCATAAAAGAAAATACATTAACATTTATCTTATTTGAAAGTTTTGTTTCAAGTTTGACGTTTTTTAAAACACATTTTTTAACGACAAATTGACAAAAATAATAAGAATTAGTTATAATAAGTGAGAAAGGAGGAAAAAAAATGGAAGAAAAAATAATAACCACAGCAAATATATTAAAAGCAATGGGACACCCCACAAGACTAAAAATTTTATTCCTACTTAATAAAAAACCACATTGTGTTTGTGAACTCCTTGATATACTCAAAGTAAGTCAACCTAACCTTTCCCAACACTTGGCATTACTTAGAAATATTGGGTTAATAAAAGATGAAAGAAAAGCAAATATGGTTTTTTATAGCTTGGAAAATGATTTTGTAAAAAAGATACTTTCCTTATTAGAATAATTTTTTTGTTGACAATATAAGAATTTTCTTATATACTTATATTGAAAAATCGACAAAGGGAGTGATAATATGGAAAACAAAAAGCTTCCTGAACAGTTTGCTTATTGGTATGGAATTCCAAGAGAAGAAATTAATTGGAATCCAACGATCGATGAAAAAAAGTGTGTTGGTTGTGGAATGTGTGTTGTAAGTTGTGGGAGAAATGTGTTTGATTATGATCGAGAAAAAAGAAAGGCGGTTGTAGCAAGGCCATTGCAATGTTTAGTGGGATGTAAATCATGCGAGGCCTGGTGTGTTTTTGATGCAATTTCTTTTCCTGATATTTCATATGTGAAAAAAATCATTAAGGAAAGAAAAGTACTGGTTAAAATCAAAGAAAAATTAAAAGAAAAATTAGAAAAAAATAGATAAGTATAATCCTTTGAGAAGATTTCCGGTAATTAGTCAAGTAAGAGATAGAGAGAAAAACAAAAATATTTAGTCATATAATATGGCTTTTGAGGATTAAATATTCATATTCACATG
>JASKLO010000049.1 GCA_030153605.1 Thermosipho sp. (in: thermotogales) | reverse complement strand
AGGTTAAAAAACATGGCTCCGGTGGAATACCGAAACCATGTTGTTTGAAAAGTGTATAGTTATTTTTTTATCCGTTTCACTTTCGGGGGTAAGTCCAATTGATTGGAGGGATTTATATGTATGGAAAACATCCATATGTAAGATGGGCTATAGAAGTTATTGAAAATTATGTTAAATTCAATAAAATTATAGACCCTGACAAAGAAAAGCTACCTAAAGACTTGTTTGAAAGAAAAGCTGGATGTTTCGTAACCCTTCATCTTACAAATGGTAGTTTAAGAGGATGTATCGGAACTTATGAACCAACAAAACCTAATCTTGCTCTTGAAATTAGAAGCAACGCAATCGCTGCAGCAACTCAAGATCCTCGTTTTCCTCCTGTTTCGATTGACGAGCTCGATGATATTGTAGTAACGGTAGACATTCTTGGAAAAATTGAACCAGTTTCTTCAATTAAAGAATTAGATCCAAAAAGATATGGAATAATAGTTTCAAAAGGCTGGAGACGCGGGCTTCTTCTTCCAGATATAGAAGGCGTAGATACTGTAGAAGAACAAATTAGAATAGCAAAACTAAAAGCTGGTATACTTGACAGCGACTTTGAAATTTATAAATTCACAGTTGAACGCTATGAATGATCTATAAATCCACCTTTATTTACCATTTCCCAAAGCATTTTTATACTTTTTTCATTTTCTAAAAATACCTTTAAAACTTTTGGATTAAAATGGGAAGGTTTTGTTCTATTGTCTCCTTCTTTTAGTATCCTAATAGATTCTTCGTGAGAATATTCATTTTTATAAGATCTTTTTGTTCTTAATGCATCATACACATCACATATCTTTGTTATTGCAGCCTCTAATGGAATATTATTTCCTTTTAATCCAAAAGGATAACCTGAACCATCATAATTTTCATGGTGAAATAAAGCAATATTTCTTGCCATTTTTAAAAATGGCTTTTCACCTATTATTTCTGCCCCATAAATTGTATGATTTTTCACAATTTCCCATTCCTCATCTGTTAATGGGCCATTTTTTAACAAAATTTCTCTTGGAACTTTAATTTTACCTATATCATGCAGTGGAGCAAAAAATTTTATTTGTTTTACAAAATCTCTTGGTTGACCTAACTTAATAGTAATAAATTCTGCCATCATTCCTACTCTTTTTATGTGGTTTCCTGTTTGTTCGTCATATATTTCTGCAATCTCAGATAACTTGGTTGCAAAATGAATATAAGCTTCTTCTAATTCTTTATTTAATTTCTCTAGCTCTATTATGTTTTTGTTCAATTTTTCAGTTAAAATCTTTTCTTTGTTTATTTCTTCTGAAACTTTTTTGGCCATGTTGTTGTAAACTTCAATTACATTTCTTAATTCATCTATTTCTATTGTTGTACCATTAATATCCATTGGAATATAATTACTGGAAAAAATCTTTAAATTTTTGATGAATTCTTTAGATAGTTTAACGTATGGTTTAGCTAACCTATTTGAAAAAATCCAAATTAGAAAAACTAAAACTAGTCCTACTAATAATGTTAAAATGTTTCTAAGATAAACCTGAAAATACAAATTGAAAAAATCAAATGTTATTGTAATAAATATTGGTCCAAATCTTTCATTTTCATCTTCGAATATCAACTTTTTATAAATATATACCAAATAATTTGATTCTGAATTTTCAATATATGAATTATCATTCAATTTTTTTATGTAAGAATCATCTTTAAAAACATCTGGCCCATTAAAACCATAAATTAATTCAAAATTAGATGAATAAACCCCAAACCTTTCTAAATATTCCGATTCTTTTATATTCTTAAACGAATCAAAGATCAAATTGTATTTTGAAAGAGGCTCTGAAATAATTGCAACAAAAACTACATTATTTACTTTAAAGTAAAGAGATTTAATGTATGAATTTTTATAAAAATTTTTTAAAACATAATAATCAATATTTTTTTCGAGCTTTTCTTTAATAAAATTTGGTATATTTTCTTCCTTTACTTCCAAAGTTTTTAAATTTTTAAATTCACTAGCGTAAAGGTCTAAAAAATTTTTCTAGTAAAAATCTGCGTTTTTAATATCTTTTTCTATTAACTTTTTGGTGTTTTCCAAATCATCATGAAACTGTTTATCTAAACTTTTTAAAAGTTCAAAAATCAAATTAAAATTTGATTCAACATTATCCAACTGATTCTTTTTTATTTCATCAACTAAATTATTGGTTTGAATTATACCAATAGAAACAGGTAAAATTATTAAAAATAAAAACGTTAAAAACATTAATTTAATTAGTTTATTTCTAATAAATTGCTCCAAAGTCAAACTTCATCACCAGCCTCAAAAATAGTTAATTGACCTTCAGGAACTTTTGATCTCCTTATTACTTTTTTCAATTGCCCTTCTTTTAATACTCCTACTTTTTTCTCTAATTCAGACTTTTCGGTAATTACATCTAAAATTTCTTTTGCCCTTTCTACAACACCCGCTGGAACACCAGCAATTGTTGCAACTTCTATTCCATAACTTTTATCAGCAACACCTTCAACTACTTCATGAAGAAACACTACCCCATTAGAAGTTTCTTCAACTTTTATGGTCAAATTTCTTATTCCTCTATACACATCAGATAGTTCGGTAAGTTCCGTAAAATGAGTAGCAAACATAGTTTTACATTTTATTTCATTGTACAAATATTCGCTCATAGCCCACGCAATACTTATTCCGTCAAATGTGCTTGTTCCACGTCCGACCTCATCAAGCAAAACTAAACTTTTGCTTGTTGCCTGGGAAAGAATTAAAGCTACTTCACTCATTTCAACCAAAAAAGTGCTTCTTCCAGTTGATATATCATCTCTTGCACCTATTCTTGTAAAGATTCTATCAAAAACAGGAAGAGTTGCGTATTCAGCTGGAACAAACGAACCTATCTGAGCTAGTAGTGAAATTAAACCAACTTGCCTAATATAAGTGCTTTTTCCGCTCATGTTTGGGCCAGTGATGATATACATTCTAATAGTTTCATCCATGTAAGTATCATTTGGAACAAAATCTGAAACAAATCTTTCTACAACAGCATGTCTTCCTTTCTTTATTAAAAACTTCTCTTCAGAAAATTCAGGCTTTGTATAACCATATAAATTTGAAACATACGCAAGATTTGATAAAACGTCCAACTGAGCTATAATTTCTGCTGTTTTTTTCATTTCGTCGATAAATTTTGAAACTTCTAAACAAACATCTTCAAATAATTTCTTTTCAATAATTTCTATCTTCTCTTTTGCTGACATAATTTTTTCTTCAAATTCTTTTAGTTCTGGAGTAATATATCTTTCACTATTTACCAAGGTTTGTTTTCTAATAAAATAATCAGGTACATTCTTAATCTGACCCTTAGGAACTTCTATATAATAACCAAATACTTGATTAAAACCAATTCGCAATTTTTGTATCCCTGTTTTTGATCTTTCTTTTTCTTCAAATATTTTTAACTTTTCATTTGAATGTAAAAGTAGCTCTCGATATTCATCTAATTCAATTGAAAAACCCTCTTTTATTACTTTTCCATCCCCAGGAGAATTTGAAGGTTCATCATAAATTGATTTTTCTATGATTTCCTTAACTTCAGGAATAGGCTTTATCATTGAAGAAAAATCAGACAAAACAGGGTTAGTTTCTAATGCTGAAATTATTTGTGGGACAATAGAAAGTGAATTTTTTAAAGAAATTAGATCCTTTGGACTTGCTTTGTTATAAGAAAGCCTAGTTAAAATTCTTTCAATATCATATATATATCCAAGATATTCTCTTATTTCATTTAGTAAAATTCTATCATTAAAAAAAGCTTCCACTATTTTTTGTCGTTCTTTAATTTTTTCTAAATTTTTTAAGGGTTGAAGAATCCACTTCTTTAACAATCTTGCTCCCATGGAAGTTTTTGTTTTATTTAAAATATCAAACAAGTTTTTACCCTTTTCACCAGGAATCAACGAAAGATTTTCTACTGTCTTTGAATCTAAAATCATCCAATCAGTTTCTTCTAATTTCACAGGAGTTGATAAAGAAATATTAGTCATTAAAGTATATTCAAGATATTTTATCGTTGCTCCAAAAATTCTCACATTATCTCCCAGTTCAAAATGATCGATTGATGCAACCTTATAAGCTTCTTTTATTTTTTCTTCTGGTTGTTCAAAATACCATTCATCAAGTTTTTCAACAAAAAGATTAGGAAGCTCTTTTTTTAATTTTTCAAATACCTCTTCTGAACATATCACCTGTGAAACATTATTTATTTTTAGAAAATCAATAACAGATTCAAAATTGTCAAAATTTTTTATAATTACTTCTCCTGTAGAAACATCTACTAGAACAGAATTGTAAGAATTATTAAAATAATCTATAGCCATTAAATAATTGTTCTCTGAAGATAGCATTTCATCCTCAATAAGTGTTCCAGGTGTTATTACTCTTGTAACTTCTCTTCTTACAATTCCTTTTGCTTGAGATGGATCTTCCATCTGCTCACAAATAGCAACTTTATAGCCACTTTCAACAAGTTTTTTTAAATAATTATCAAGCGCATGATAAGGAATACCTGCCATAGGTGCATTTTGTCTTTTAGTTAATACTATATTTAAAACTCTAGAAATTATCTGTGCATCTTCAAAAAAGGCTTCATAGAAATCACCCAATCTGAAAAGAAGAATTGCATCTTTATAGTTTTTCTTTATATCCATATATTGTTTCATCATTGGGGTTAATTTTTCCAATCTATTCACCCCTTCTTTTTTTCTCGAAATTAATTTCTGCTATTGATTTCTGTAAATAAAGAGGTTGAATTGTTTTAACGAAATTTCCCTTTTGAATTTCTTTTTCTAATATAAAAAGAAATCTTTCAGGGGTAGGATAATTAAAAATAGGATCTACAATAAATTTTTTTTCAAAAAAGATGGAACCATCACCGACAACATAATAATCAGAAAATTTTGAAATAATTTCTTTAAAATTATCAATTGTTTCTATAAATGGCTCAATCAATGTCCTTAGATTTTCATCATATACAGCTCCATACAAATAACCTTGTCTTGCCTTCCTTGCAACTACTATCTTTTTTCCTGCAAAAGCAAGGTTTGCTGCAATTATTTTGGTAGAAGGAACTGCTATTTTTCTTTTATCCATCCCCAATCCCAAAACAAAAGAAATACCAACTCTTAAACCTGTAATACTTCCAGGTCCTATTCCCACTCCAAAAACATCAATTTCATCAAAATTTATGTTAAAGCCCCTTAATTTTTGAGATAAAACTCCTATATTTTTTCCATGTTTATCTTTCCCTTTGTATGAAAGGGATATTTTTTTATCATCGTCTTTGTAAATAATAACAATATTTTCTGTTGAAGAATCAACAGCAAATAATTTCATTTGATTTCCTCCCTAAATAATTTTATCATAAAAACCTATAACAAAAGAAAAGGGGCAAAGCCCCCTTTTGAATTGAATTTTTTTCTACATTATTGCTTTTTTTCAACTTTCAAAAGAAACAGAAAAACACCAATATAAACAAAAATGTCTCCAATACTTATTATATATGCTTCTTTCCAAGGAAGAACTACAGGAATCCAATCTCCCAACAGAAGTTTTAGGTTAAAATGGTCGACAAGAACATGTCTCATTCCAATTGGTAGTTCAAACTTTTCAGCTAAAGATTTTAATACTGGCATTTTCCATCCGTTTATCATCATGACAAAAGAATTTAATACGGTTCCTATTGTTATCAATTTAAATCCAGGAATATGCTTATTTAAAATAAGAAGAGTTATAAGCATTGCAAATGATAACGGCATCCAGATTTCCCTATAAGGAGTTATCATTTGTAAAATAAAAGGTACAGGAAAAAGATAAAAAAATTTATAATTTCTTTCCATTACAACATGCTTAATTCTTTTAGTAAGCAAAGAAAGTAAAAACGCTACAGCAAAAACATATACAATCATATTATCCCCTCTCTTACTAATTCTATTAAAATTTTTGCAAGTTGAGGATCAAATAATTTTCCAGATTCTTGTTCTATAATCTTTAAAGCCTCCTCTCTTGATAAGGCAGCTCTATAAGGTCTATCACTAATTAGAGCATGATATACATCTGCTATAGTTAAAATTCTTGCTTGAATAGGAATTTCTTCTCCTTTTAATCCCTCCGGGTACCCATTACCATCCCAACGTTCATGGTGATATAACACCCATTTTGCTACAGTATCTTCAAATTCATTTATTTGTTTTAAAATTTCAAATCCTTTTTTTGGATGTTCCTTCATTATCATATATTCTTCTTCAGTTAACTTACCTTTTTTTAGAATTATTAATCCTGGTACTCCTATTTTTCCAATATCATGAAATAACCCTGCTGCTTTTATAAGTTCAATATCTCTTTTTGGAAGTCCAAATTTTTCTGCTATTTTAACAGCAATTTCTGAAACTTTTTCGCCATGACCTGCAGTATATGGATCCTTTTCTTCTATACTTTTACTTAGGGCAGTCAAAAGTTCTATTTTCGAATTTCTATATTTGGTAGCATAATAATTACCAAGTTGAATTGTAAGAAAAGTAAATAACGAAAGTGGCACTGCAAAAAGGCCTATGTAAGTGTATAAAACATAAACTATTAAAGCATTGATTGCTGTTGATAAAATATTAAAAAGTTTTCCTTCGCCAATTACAAAATCAACTATTTCTTTAGAAATTTTTTCATATAGTGCAAATAAAAATGTAATAGTAAATCCTATATTTAAAAGAAAATAAATCACTGAACCAATGATTAAAAATATAGTACTAACAAAAAGGTTATTGCCAAAATATCCAAAAGCAAAATGTAAATACTTTGAAGTAACATAAGTTATTATTCCCAAAGATGAGACATTAAATAAAAAATAATAGTAGTTTCTGCTAAAAATAATTTTTAACCTTAAAAACAAATAACCAATTAATGGTATTAAAAAAGCTAATGATGGTGGTAAAATAGCTGCAGCTAAAATACTAATTATAACTCCCGTGCTTACAAACATTACTGTAGTTTTTGTCTCACCGAATTTTTTTAATACAAAAGCCTGGAAACTAACGGCCATATATTCAAATAAAACGAAAAATATAGCTAAAACCCAAAAAGTAGTATTTTTGAAATTAATATTTCCTTTATTCCATTCAATAAATAAAAGGACCATGTAAATGGTCCAAATAATTAATGTATAAAATTCTACAAAAGATCTTTTAAATATAGACTTTAAATTAGTTAGCTGCAAATATAATCACCACTTAGTAATATATTATCTACTTATATTTTATCACAAAAATTTCAGTTTCAAAATTATTTTCCAGGCTTCCCAGGCCATAGTGTAACATTACCAACTGTTGAAATTACAAATGGAAGAGCAATTAAAGCAAACACAAATATTTTTCTAAGTA
>JASKLO010000048.1 GCA_030153605.1 Thermosipho sp. (in: thermotogales) | reverse complement strand
GCCCTTTCTTTGCCAATGAAAAACACCCCCTAGATAGTTATATTTTATCACTTCCGGGGGTGTTTTTTATTTCGTTCCTTTTCTTGGGTTCAGTCCAAAATTTGGGGCATTTTTTTAATTTATGTTATAATTATATTGAGATTTAGTGAATGGGTGGGGGAAAAAGATGATAATACCACAAGAATTACTTACAAAAATAAAATTATTAGCGCCAGGAACAAAACTAAGAAAAGCATTAGATGATATAGTACTTGCAAATTTTGGAGCTCTTGTTGTATTTATTTCTGAAGAAGATATGGAAAAATATTCTGATATTATGCAGGCAGGCTTTAGATTAGACATACCGTTTTCACCAGAGAAATTGTATGAACTAGCTAAAATGGATGGAGCCATAATTGTTGATGACAACGTTACAAAAATTTTGGCAGCAAATGTTCATCTTGTACCTGATGCTAGTATTCCTACAAGTGAAACAGGAACTAGACATAGGACTGCCGAAAGAGTAGCTAAACAAACTGGTCAATTAGTAATAGCGGTTTCTAAAAGAAGAAATGTAATTTCTTTATATTACAACAATTACAAATACATAATCAACGATATAAATTTTCTTATAACAAGAGTAAATCAAGCGCTTAATACATTAGAAAAATACAGGCAAAATTTTGATAAAATGCTTCTAAATATAGATCTACTTGAAATTGAAAATCGTGTGTCATTAGCTGATGTTGTTGAAATAATTAATAAAGGTGTTGAGATTTTAAAAATAAAGGATGAGATAGAGCCTTTTGTAATTGAACTTGGCGTTGAAGGAAAGTTAGCATCGATGCAATTAGAAGAAATTGTATTAGATGTAGAAGAAATTTTACTTAACTTGGTACTTGATTATTATAAAGTTGATTTGGAAGAAGAAGAAAAAGCAGTACAAATAATTGAGACATTAAAAAGTTATAAAGAAAGAAGACCAATTTCTACAGCACGATTGCTTGGGTATGATGATGTTGCGAATATAACACAATTAAATGATTATCCTGTGCAATCTAGAGGTTATAGACTATTGAGAAGAGTTGCAAAAATACCCATGGCGATAACTCATAATGTCGTTAAGGCCTTTGGAAATGTCTTTTCTTTGAGTAACGCAGATTTTTCAGCTTTAAAAGAAGTTGAAGGTATAGGGGAGAAACGAGCTGCCGCTATAATTGATAGTATAAATTCAATGAGAAATAGAATATCTCAGAAGTGATTGAAAGGAGGATGAATTTATGCTTAATGAAAAGGTTGAAAAAGCTTTGAATGAACAAATAAAAAAAGAAATTTACTCTGCTTATCTATATTTTTCTATGGCAACTTATTTTGATTCAGAAAATTTAAAAGGTTTTGCCAATTGGATGAAGAAACAAGCTAAAGAAGAATTAGATCATGCAATGAGAATTTATAACTATGTTTATGAAAAGGGTGGAAGAGTTGAATTACAGGCTATTGAAAAGCCGAAATGTAAATGGGATTCTCCGTTAGCAGCTTTTGAAGAAGCTTTGGCACATGAAAAATTTATTACTGATTCCATTTATAAATTATATGAACTTACTCAAGAAGAAAAAGATTATGCTACATCAAGTATGTTAAAATGGTTTATAGATGAACAAGTGGAAGAGGAATCTCAAACTGAAGAGATTGTCCATAAAATAAAAATGCTATCTTCTTCTCCAAATGGTTTGTATATGCTTGATAGAGAATTAGGTCAAAGGTAATGAAGTGATTTAATTTTAAAATAAACGCCCCCTATTAAAAATTCAAAAAATAAGGGGGTGTTTATTTTTTTATATTATTTTTGCAAGATGTTTCATTTTGTTATTGAGCTTCTCAACATCTTTGTCAAATGTGAAATAGCATATAAGAAGAATAACACCACAAATAAGCCAGAAATAAGTTGATAAATTCATTGCAATAGCTAATGAACCAAATGCTACAGAAACAAAACCACCAAAATATTTACCTATACCCGTTCCTAATGAATCCGTTAGATTAAATATTGAGAATATTCTGCCACGATCCTGAGGCTCATTTATATTTAATAGCATCATTTTAACATTGGGGCCTGTAAATGAATCAAAAACAGCAGCAGTAAAACCAATAACTAAAAGAATCAAAAAGCCAAAATTAGTATAAATATTTTTGTAAGAAAATGTTAGTAAAGTAAAAATAACTCCTATAATGGTTGTCAAACCAGAAACAATTGGTACTAATTTTTTGTTTTTATTATAAAGAAATTCACCAATAAAACCTCCAATTAGGGTACCTAAAATACTACCTAATCCAAAAATTAAAAAAACTAGAGTTGCTTTAGAAGCAGATAATCCCCTTTCTCTTTTAAAGAATTCAACCAGAAAGTAAGGAATGGCACCCCAAGGAATTGTTCCTGCGATTCCTTGTAGGAATAATAGAAGATTGGTTTTTATTTTGAATAATTTTAAATAGTCTTTTATTGAAATTTTTTTAAAGAATTCTTTATTTGAATTGATAAAACCTTCTTCTGAAGAACCTCTTTTTGGCTCCTTTAAAATAAAAATAGCCAACACGCCGAGAATGAAATTAGGAACTGAAACCAAAACAAAAGGAATTCTCCAGCCAAAGTTTTCACCTAGAAACCCTCCTATAGACATTCCTAAGATATTTCCTAAAGTGATAGATAAACCAACAAATGCCATTACTTTACCTCGCTCTTTATGATTAAACATATCTCCAATTAACGAAAATACTATTGGGAAAGATGCTCCCACTCCAATTCCTGTAAGAGTTCTCCAAAAAAATAATTCTGAGTAACTTTTGGAGAAAGCAGACATAAAACAAGGTATCTCACCTATTAAAATTGAAAGAATTAGTAGAACTTTTCTATTATATTTATCAGAAAAATACCCCCAAACAAGACTTATTATTGCTCCTAAAATTGTAAATGTTGAAGCGACAAGACCAATCTGTGAATCGTCAATGTTAAATTCTTTTTCAATTTGGCCAATATTTGGAGACATTACCATTTGATCAGCATTTAAAAAAATTAAAAGGACAGTGATAAAAAACAAAATCATCCAACGATTTTTACACATCTTATCCCTCCTGTTATTTATTTGGACAATTCTTTTATTAATTCATTTTCATTTGCAAAGATAATGTATGCTTTTTCTTTTTCATTATAAATATGCGGTAAGTTAAGATTTAAATTTTCGTTTGAATGAAGAATTATACTATTTTCCTCAATTGAAATCTTTGAAATTTTTCTTTGTGATGCTAAAATTCTTAATTTAGTATATTTTAGTAAATTTTCAACACTCGAAGGTATGTCTCCAAATCTATCTTTAAGTTCAATTTCTAAATCTTTTATTTCTTCAACATCAGTTAATGAAGCTATTCTTCTATACAATCTAATTCTTTCAATTGGATCGTAAACGTAACTTTCAGGAATAACAATCGAACCTCGCATACCAGAAATTTCTGTTTCAATTTTTGATGTTATTTTTCCTTGGCTTTCATTAAGAACTTCGTCTAAAATATCAAAGTAATAATGTAAACCAATATCATTAATAAATCCATGTTGTTCTAAACCCAAAATATTTCCAATTCCTCTAATTTCCATATCTTTTAAAGCGATTTGGAACCCACTTCCCGGACCTATAAGTTCTCTAATTGCTCTGAGTCTTTGTTCAGCTATTTTGTTAAGGTTATTTGGATAAAAAAAGTATGCAAAAGCCCTTTTGTTACTTCTTCCAACTCGTCCTCTAAGTTGATATAGTTGAGATAAACCATATCTATGAGCATCATCAACAATTAAAGTATTTGCGTTGGGAATATCTATACCATTTTCAATAATTGTAGTGGCAACTAATACATCAATTTTACCATGATAAAAATCATGAATAGTTTTTTCCATATGTCGTTTAGACATCTGCCCATGAGCTATTCCAATTGAAACTTCAGGAACTATTTCCTGAAGTTTTTTAGAAATATCTTCAATGTCATTTACTCTATTATGAACATAAAGAACTTGACCACCGCGATTTATTTCTCTTAAAATTGCTTGTCTGACTAGTTTAGCATCAAATTTACTTACAATTACTTGAATTTGTTTCCTTCCAAAAGGAGGTGTTTTTATTACTGACATGTCTTTTAAACCACTTAATGCCATATGTAAAGTTCTTGGAATTGGTGTAGCGCTCATTGATAAAATGTTAATGTTTGCCCTAATTCTTTTAAGAGCTTCTTTTTGTTCAACGCCAAATTTTTGTTCTTCATCAATTATTAATAATCCTAAATCTGAAAATTTTAAGGTTTTAAAAATGCCATGAGTTCCAATTACAATATCGGTAATTCCACTTTTAACTTTAAAAATAACTTCTTGTTTTTGTTTTGGAGTAAGAGAACTATCATATAATTCAACATTTAATCCAAATTTTTCAAATCTTTCTTTAAAATTTTCATAATGCTGTCTAGCAAGAACAGTAGTTGGAACTAATACTGCTACTTGTTTACCAGAAATTGCAGTTTTAAAAGCTGCCCTCATAGCAACTTCTGTTTTTCCATATCCCGCATCTCCTGCAACCAATCTATCCATATTTTTTTCGGATTCTAGATCTTTAAGTACTTCTTCAATTGCTTTTAGTTGATCTTCTGTTTCAATATGGGGGAAAGTATCTGCAAAAGCCTTTTCAAATTCAGAATCTCCTTCAATAACAAGTCCTTTAGAATTTTTTCGAATAGCATTTAACCTTAATAATTCTTTAACTACTTTTTCGATTTCTTTTTTTGCTTTTTTTACACGAGTTTGCCAAGAACTTTTTCTTAATTTATCTAATTTAACAGTTTCTTTAGTACCAATATACTTTTGAACCAGATCTAATCTGTCAATGGGTACATAGAGCTTTGAATCCTGATATTCAAGTATTAAATATTCTCTTTCTAAATTTTCGTTAGCAATTTTTCTAATACCAGAAAATTTTGCAATTCCATATTGTTTATGAACAACAATATCTCCAATTTCAAAGTCTTCTTCGGAAAGAACAGGGACTGTTAAAGAATCTTTTTCAGATTCTGTTTGTTTTTTACTTTTTTTAAGTTCTTTAAATTTAACTGTTTCAGAAATATTTTTTAGAATTATTTGATAATCAAAACCAGAAAAGGTAATATATTTATGTCTAAGTTGTGAGTCAATAATTAATTCTCTTATTTCACGTTCTTTTTTGATGTATTCTTCAACAATTTTATCTTTATCAGTAACTAATAATTTAACATTATAATCGAGTATGGTACCTTTGTATTTTTCACCAAGCATGGTTTCATGTTCAATGTCATTTATGTATTCTTTAGCAGGTAAAATTAAAGCAGAATCATGATGTTTTATTGATTTTTGTGTGGATGGATCGAATTGTCTTATTTCTTCTATTTTTGTACCAAATAATTCAATTCTTGTAGGTATTTCTGATGGACCAATAAAATCAATTATTTCTCCTCTTATTGCAAATTGCCCACCTTCTCGCACATTAAAAACTCTTTCATATCCCAGTTTAGTAAATAACAACTCCGGCGATCTAAGTTCATCGCCAATTTTCAATTCGTATATGTGTTTTTTGAATTCTTCAGGAGGCATAACATATCTTGTCAATGCATGAAGAGTGGCAATTCCTTTTAATTTTTTATTAATTGCTAGATATAAAGCGTAAATTCTGTGAGATCTGACATACCAAGAGTTAGAAATATTTTCAAAAGGAAAAACATCATATGAAGGAATATGATAATATTCAGAATTTTCACAATCTTTTTCTTTGGGAACAATTATTATAATATTTTCCATATTTATCACTCTATCATTATAGGTTCTCTAAAGTCCATGCCAGATTTTCTCTGACTTTTATTTGGATAGAAATATGAATAAATATTACTAGCAAGTATATCCATTTCAAACTGTTTTAAATATAATTCGGGTATTACATCCCAGTCTTTTTCTGTGTCTTTTAGTATTTTTTCTAAAATTTTTTTGTAATTTGACGCGGTGCTTATTAATGGACGATTTACTTGTTTTTTGATAATAGATAAAAGGTTTTGGCCTTTTTTTGTAAATCCTAAAATTCTGAAATATTGGGGACCGTATTTATTTGAATCTTCGATAAGTTTTTTATCAAAATTGAAAATTGAATAAAACAATAACCTTCTAATTCTAGAATATGTAAAACGTTTAGTTTTCACCAAATCGAGAAATTCTTTCAAATCTCCAGCATTATTAGCAGCATGAATGAATCTGATATCAAGACCTTCTTTGAAACCATAAATTTTTTCAAGGTCTGATCTTTTCATCTTTCTTAAATATGGCAAAACAAAAGTTTCAAAAGACTCAAAAAAAACTGGTCCTCTTCCTTCTTTTAGTTCATCAGAAATAATTTTAAAATTATTTGGTGGTAAAGCTTGAGAATAGTCAAAATTATTTTTTATAGCATTTCTAATTGCAGTTGCAGAAGAAATGGTTCCTTTAAGGGTTTCATCGTTATAATTACTTCCTATTCTTTTTATAGTGTGGAATTTAATATGACTGTTTAACTTAAGTAATGAATGAATGTATTCTATTCCTAAAAAATCATTTGATTTTTCAATTTTAGATAAATTTTCGCTATCGAATTTAAGGAAATTTTTTAAAGCATATTTTCGTGCATTAGGATATGAATAACCTTTTTTTAGCTCTTTTTTTAACAAATAATCAAAATTTTCAGGCTGGTTATAAAGAACCTCAGCTATTTGCTTTAGAAATTCTGAGTCATTGCTTTCACTACCAAAAACCAAATCTGTAACTATTTTTAAATTATTTAATAGGGAAATAGCACCAAAGGCAAATCCTCCAGCATCCTGAAGAGAAAATACTGTAGGCAATTCAAAAACAATATCGATTCCATTTTTTAATGCCATTAAAGTCCTAGCAAATTTATTTATTATTGCAGGTTCGCCACGTTGACAAAAATTTCCGCTCATTACGGCCACAGTATAATCAGGTTTAACAATTTTTTTTGCGGCATTTAAATGATACAAATGGCCATTATGCATAGGATTATATTCAACAATTAATCCTAAAACTTTCATTATTCCTCACCTTTCATTTCAATCCAAAATATAGAGAATGAAATTACAAGAGTGAAGAAATTTATAAGAAAAATAAGTGCGGATATGTACATTGCTTCAATTCTATTGCCACTTAATCCAAAAAATTCTAGACCTATCCATGTAGGTCCTAATGTTGCAAGCTTATATAATTGGAATAAAAATGATAATAATGAAAAAATTGAGGATAATGAAATCCAAAATTTGGATTTTCCAGAGTTAATTTTTGAAATTGAATAAATACCCAAGAAACTACCTGAAAAAATAAAGAATAATGAGATTAATAAAAGAGAAATAGATAAATTAATATTCAAGGAAAAAAGATCCTGAAGCAAAGGTGCTATGTAGGAAAAGGAGAAATAAAATGTTGCAAAAAAAAGTCCCATTAAGAATAATATTGTTCCAAATATATAAGTAAGGTATATTTGAAAATTTTTCATTTTTTCACCTCATTTTCTAAAATTTCATATTTCTAAATATTCTAGATATATTTTAACATAAAAGGGGCCATTGCGGCCCCTTAATTTACTTTTTGGTGGGTGCGGCAGGGATTGAACCTGCGGCCTCTTCCGTGTGAAGGAAGCGCTCTCCCACTGAGCTACGCACCCATACAAGTTAGATATTAGCATAAAAAAAATTCAAAATCAAGTTATTTTTTAAATAATTCAGTTATAATATTAACTAAGATTTCCGGTAATTAGTCAAGTAAGAGATAGAGAGAAAAACAAAAATATTTAGTCATATAATATGGCTTTTGAGGATTAAATATTCATATTCA
>JASKLO010000047.1 GCA_030153605.1 Thermosipho sp. (in: thermotogales) | reverse complement strand
AATGATTTTACACCTAATTTTTAGAAATAACAATCATTTAAATTCCATAAGCAGAAAATTTTTTCAAACCTTCCTTCCATATTATTGCTGCTAAAATAAGGACAAATGCTAACCACAGTATTTGAAGAGAAAAATTGATAAAAAAATCAGAAAAGCTTGTGTTGTTGAAAAGAGTGTCTACAGGGGTATATAACATTAACCTGAATGGAAGAATGTTAAGAATTTTTTGAAAAGTTTCGGGAAAAACTTTCAGTGGCAATAAAGAACCTGAAAATAAGTTTTCTATTGTTAAATAGAAGGTTATAATTCCTATGTTCTCATGTGTATAGAAAGAAACTAAACCAATAACATACCATATGGAATATCTAAGAATACTTCCTAAAAATCCAAGAATTAAAAACATTATCAATGTGGGTGCATTTGGGAGTACATTGGCAAAAATTCCTAAGAGGACATATGCTATTGGTGTTACGAAAAGTAAATATATTGATATTGTTGCTACATACTCCATTAGATTAACAATTCCGAATGGAAGATTCCTTGCTAAATAATTTGCTATTTCACCAGAAAAAATATTTTGCCGTATTTCACGCGATTTTCGAATGAAAGGAAATATTTGAGATAAAAAGAGAGATATAGTGTAATATCCAATAATGTAAGATTTTTCCAAATTAGGGAAAGCTCTATTTTCTAGGACTGATAGCCAGAGAAAGTAAAACATGAATAATCTAGCCGGGTATCCAAAAAGTTTTGTGAACAATTCAATTCTATTAGAAAAAGCTTTTTTCAAATTTAGTATATAGGATTCCTTCATTATGTTTGTGATTCTAAATGTTTCTTTTATAATGTTCTGCAAATTCATTTTTCATCCTCCATAACTATTATATTTTTTTATACCGAATTTCCAAAGAATTTTAAAGATAGTTACCCATAGAATAATTGTAAAAGCAGCTCCAATTGCAAGTGCTGAAAAAGTTCCAATATACTTCAATTTTAAAGTAACAAAAGCAGGAACAGTTGAGGCATATCCAAAAGGTAAAAGGGTAATCATAAAAATACGAATAAAGAATGGGAATATTGTATGAGGGTAATTTACTAGCATAGCTAGTGAATCAGAAAGTTCGTCAATAGCAGATATTTTTCCAAACCAGAAGGAAGCAGTACTTGTAGACATTTGAATCAATGAATAAACGAAAACAGCTACAAAATTGAAAAGTAAAGCTATAATAAATGATAAAACGTCAAGTTTAATTTTGTAATAATTTATTAGGACTAATATCCATAAAACAGAAGGAATTAAGTTAAAAATATTTTCTAATCTTAAATTAAGTGTATTTAGTAGCATAAAAGGTTCTACAGGTTTAATTAGATAGCTATCAAGTTTTCCAGTATATATTAATTTCCATAATTTACCAGAAACCGGAAAGAAAATTTTGGTGAAAACATGAAAAAATTCTGTAAAAGCGGTAAAGAGATACATTTGTTCAATAGTCCATCCATTAAAGAACTGTATATTTGTATAAATAATTTTCCAAAATACTATGTTTATTATGAGAAAAAGAGTATTACCAAGAATATCAAAAAAAGTTGAGACTCTAAAATATAAAAGCCTTCTTGAACTTAAAAAAACGCCAATTTTTATAATTTCAAGATATTTTCTGAACGTCCGCATAGAATTCCCCCATAAGCCAATTTATAGTTTCTTCATAATCCATATTTTCTACCTTAAATGATATTATGCTTTCATCTGTTACAATTTTCTTTTTTATAGTTTCAATTTTTTCTTTTTCATTTACAGGAACTTTGATTATAAGTTTATTTTTATTTTTTTCTATAGGGCAGCCAAAGGTTTTAATATTTTCCATAATACTTTTTGTAGGTTCTCTCTTAAAATCTATAACTAATTTTTTAAATCCAAATTTATCTTTTAAATATTTGGTTTTGATATCTAATACTAATTTTCCATTATTAAGGAGTAAAATTCTGGTAGCGAATTCTTTTATCACAGAAATGTCATGTGTGGTTATAAGTACTGTTTTTTCAGAACCAAATGGATAGTTTAATAGAAAATCTTTAAATGCATTTTTAGCTTGTACGTCTAAACCTATAGTAGGTTCATCAAAAAAGAAAAGTAATGGATCATGAATTGTGGCCATTAGTATTTCAGCTTTCATTCTTTCTCCAAGGGATAGAGTTCGTACTATTCTATGAAGTAATTTTTCCACTCCAAAATGTTTATCGAAGATTTTAAGTCGATAATCTATATCTTTTTGTTTCAGTTCATAAACTGCTTTATATAATTTTAAACAATCATACACGCTAAGCTCAGGAATAAGAAGTGTTTTTTGCCCAAATAAAACTCCTATATTTTTTACGTATTTTTTTCTTTCATTAAAAGGGTCATAATCTAAACATTTGCATGAGCCAGATGATGGTGATATTATTCCAGTTAAAATCTTGAAAAGTGTGGATTTTCCACTACCATTGAGTCCTAAGACTGCAACTTTTTCACCTTTAGAAATGGTAAAGGAAACATTGTTTAAAGCTGTAATGGTTTTGTATCTGGAATTAAATAGTCTTACGAAAAAATTGCCTTTGTTATTTGGAATTTTATAATTTCTAGTTAATTTTTCAACTTTTATCAATAACACCCCTCCTCCCTTTTATTGTGTTTATTGTAGCGTGTAACAAAATTTTTAGTTGCAATAATATGAAAGATAGCAAAAATTAGAATTTTTAATTTTTAACCTTTGCGGGTGAAAATTTTAATTGAAATATATTCATTATCTTTGTTAAAAGACAAAGTGTAATTAAGACATAAAAAATGGTATTATTATAAAATTATTTAATCATAAAAATTCTAAAATAAATTATATCAAAAACAAAATTATTATATCAATATTTATACAAATTGTTTAAAAATAATTTTGGTTTATTATTTTAAAATTAATTTTAAGATAATTAGGTTGATTATAACATAGATGTTTATAATTCCAATTATAATATTAGATTTTTTAAATTTAAAATTTAAAAATTTTAACTGTATATGCCAAAATTTCAAGTTGATATTTTCCTGGTTTAGTTAATTGTAATCGAATTATATTTTACAATATATTGTATAAAGAATTCAGATTACGGACATGTTAAAACAAAAAATCTTTTCAAAAAGCATGTTTTTTATTAACTACTAATTATATGAAATTATTGTAAAATAATTGGTGTATAATAATTCTATGTTTCATTGTTAATTTATATGCCAGTAGTAGAATTATCATTGTAATGTCTATGAATCATTTTAATAGTATATATAGAAATTTTAGAAATTTCAGAGTAAAATTTTTCTAGTTTATTAATGTATTGAGCTTTGATAATGTTCCAGCTTTCATCTGATTCTTTAATATTTTTTTCTAGTTTTTTTAAAAAATTGAAATTTTCATTTGCTAATTTTTGTTGATATGATTGTAGAGTTTTATCTAATTTTTCAACAACTTCTTTTTTGATTTTTTTTAAACGTTTTAATAATAATAGTATATCGGCTAATTTACTTAAAAGACCAGACATATTCAAAATTATTCTTTCATTTTGTACATGTTTCATTATGAATTGGCAAATACGCTCTACCTTTTTATCGATAAAGTAATATTCGTAAGGTAAAAAGTGAGAAAAATTTGGTTTTGCTAAGTTATCATTAATTAATGTTTCTTCAAAACTAGTTCCTGGTAGAGCTTGAAGTTGCCAAAACCATATGGAAGGTGTTCCGATCCCTATGTCTTTAAGAAAAGCGGCACTTTTGAACAATTCTTCAATTGATATGAAAGGATTAAACAGAATAAATCCAATATCATATCTGAACATATTTATATCTCTTAATAAATGTATAGCTTTTTTTATTTGATCTATTTTTAATCCTTTTCTATAAATTTTCAAAACTTTGTCAGTTCCTCCTTCAACACCAATAAAGACACTTACAAATCCAGCTTTGTATAAATATTTTAAAAGCTTAATATCTTTTAACAGGCTATCTGCTCGGGATGAAAATTTATAGAAACCTTTTATTTTTCGAGTTAGTATTTCATCGGCTATTTGGTATGCCCTTTCTCTTGCATCGGATACAGATAAGAAGTCATCATCTACAAATGTTATAAAATTTTCAAACCAGTTTGGCTTAAAAAGTTCTATTAAGTTTTCTATTTCATTTACAACAATATTTGCAGCTCTGCCTCTCCATATAGTCCATTCTTTGTAAGGTTTTTTATAAAAATTTGGTATTGTACAATAGATACAATTACCTATGCACCCCCTACTACTACTAATGGAGAGAATTTTAACAATTTTTTGAGAAGGGTTTTGATTATCTATTTGTGTTATAGCGTCACGAGCAGGCAAATATGAAAAGTCAAGATCAGGTGCTTTATCTAGTGGCTCATAGATAATTTCCCCATTTTCTGTGAATGCCATTCCTTTTATATTTTTGAAATTTTTTCCAAGTTTCGATCTTTCAGCAATTTTGAGTATTTGCTCATCAGCTTCTCCACAAAAAATACCATCAATAGGATAGTTGAATAGCAAGTCCTTGTATGCTAGTGTTGCGTGATGACCTCCTAAGATTATTTTAGCCTTTGCTCTCTTTTTTTTAAGTATTTCTATAGTTTTTAAAGTTGTTCTTAAGTTTTGTTGAATAACAGAAAATCCTATTAGATAAGCTTTAGAATTTAGAATTTCATTTGCTGTTTGTTCGGCAGTTAAACAAAGATTATCAGCATGAATGAGTTTTACTTTATATCCATTATTTCTAAGTATAGTAGTCAAGAATGCCAAGCCTAGATGATCACGAATAACTTTTGGTGGATTTTTGCGTTCATCAAGTTTAGAAAATACTAATACCACATCATATTTCAATGATTTCCCTCCTCTTTAAAATAATGTGTTTAGTTAGTCTATTCAAATTTTTTATCTTAATTTTTTGATAAATTATTTTCTATCTTTTTGAAAGAGTTTATTAGACTTTTAGTTGTTTTATTCATTATTCCGTCTTTAATTAATGTTTTAAATTAATTCACTAATTACTATTTTAATTTATCTCACAGCTTTTTCGAATTTTTTTCACTATTTTTATTAAACTAACCTCTTATGTCCATCGGGATTGTTTGCTATTCATGGTTTCTTTAACCTATTTAAATTATTATGATAAGTTTGCTTATTTTTTTATTGGGAGTTTCACCTAATGAAAAAATCTGTTTTTTCATTTATGTGTCTGCTTTTCGAACCTTTGTTTTTAATTTAAATATCACTATTATCACTTTTAATCATATTACTATTAGTGTTTGTGTGTTTTTACTTGATTCTTTTTTCTCCTTCTTTTAGAAGTTTATAAATTAAAATTTCAAGTTCTTCAATAGTATTTATGCGAAATTTTTCTTTTAATCTTGCGAGTAAACCAGTAAAAATACTACAAGCATAACTCTTTCCAGAGACTCTAGCATATGAGTTTTCTTTCCATGGAACAGGTATATTTTCTCCTAAAGCTCCTATTAAAAGTTTTTTGTAATCTATTATTTCAATTTGAAATGCACTTTTTAATTTTTTACTTATTTCAATATTTATTGTTTTTTTTAATCTATGGTGATAATTATTATATGGTAAAACTATCATTGTTTCTTTCATTTTTGATAATATATCTTCCATTTTTTCTAAAAGATTTTCGTTATTAAATCCTAAGCTTAAGTTTAATATATCACATCTTATGTTATTCTGTTTTTGTTGAAGATATAACCATTGTAAAGCGAAAAAAAACTTGTCAAATTCTTCTTCATTTCTGTCAAAAGTTTTTATATGAAAAATTCTTGCGTTAGGTGCAATTTTGCTAATTAGAAAAGAGATAGCTGTACCATGACCTATTGGATCAGTTACTTTTGTTGATTCTATGATTTTATATTCATTTTCTGTTTTATTGGTTAATTTATACGTTTTCAAAAATTTTATATTTATCCAGTCATGGGATAATTCAATACCACTGTCTATAATACATATATTTATTGCTTGGCCACTTGAATTTTTTAATAATTCTCTAACTTTTAAAATTTTATTATTCAAGTTTTATCACTTTCCCTTCATAACCATCAATTGCAACTTTTTTAAAGAATCTTAGTAGTTGAGCAGCTTTTGGAAGAATTACACAAGGAATTTCAAATTCTCTACTTAATATTGCACCATGACATAACACACTTCCAGTTTCTGAAATTATACCTTTAATTTTTGAATAGTAAGGTAGTAAATCAGGGGTCATTTCATGAACTACCAGTATTTTGTTTTCGAGATTCTCATCTATTTTATTTTTCCAAAAGAATAATGTTCCCTCAGCATAACCAGAAGAAACTCCGAGCCCTTGAAATTCTCCCTTATGATCTAAGTAAAATCTATAGTTTGGGAAATTGGATTGTGTTGTAATTGGTCGAATTTGTAGAAAGTAAATTTTGCCATTTTTAATAGTCCATTCTGCTTCAGCTTTTGGAAACTTGTTGGAAACATGAGATAAAGTATTGTATATTTTTAAAATTTCCGGATCACTCAAGACAGGAGTATTCCAAAGTTCAAAAGGAAGTCTTAATATATGAATGTATTTGCTTCTTTTTTTAAAATATGAAAATATTCTAGGCTTGTTTTCCTGGAATAATTGAACTTTATCACCCGGAAGAAGGTTTTTATTGATATTTTTTATTGCAAAGAAGCCGAGTCTTTGTTCTTCAAAAAAATGTGAAAACACTTTGTTACCATCAAAAATGAAGCTTTCGTTCCAAATCATTCCTGATGTCATTGGAAGAGAAAAAGGCGAGATAATAACCCCAACTACAGGAGCATCTAAATTTCTTAATGCATCTTCAGTTTCGAAAACTTTTTTTAAAATTTCAGAATTTTTTACATCTGGAACATTTAAATTGTCTATATCAGAAAGATTTTTGATTATAGGCTCGCCTGCATTTGGAGGTCCATCATCAATGAAAATACTTTCTCCACCAAACGCTTCTATTTCAAGGGAAGCATAATAAAAGGCATAGTAAAAATCATGTTTGTATTTTTCTCTTAACTTTTTTTGGGCTAAAATAACATTTTCTGAGCTTGAAAAATATTTTTTAATACTCATTCCTAGTTCTTTTGCTCCATAAAAAGTAAAAGTTAAAAATAGCGGCACTCTATCAGGTCCTTTATATGAAACTGCAGTAAAAACTCTTTCTCTAGATGTTAGATTTTTCATATTCCACCATCCTTTTAACTATTTTTACTGCATCACTTGCTGTTTCACCAAAAGCATCGGCTTTAACTTCTTTCCATAAAGTTTTATCAATCCTGAATGGAGCACCACCAACAACTATTTTTATGTTTGGATTTTTTGACTTTAACTTTTCACCCAAGTCTTTTACCTTCAATGCCGCAGGAAGCATTAAAGTAGAAACTAATAAAATATCTATTTTTTTATTTATTGAAAGCTTAAAAACTTCTTCAACTGTTTTTCCAATACCAAAATCTTGCACTTCAAAACCTGCAGAATTTAAAAATGAAAGTACTATTTTTCTTCCAAGTCCATGGAAATCTTCCAAGGTAACAATCGCTAAATTATATTTATCATGAACTTTTTGCTTACTAGAAAATTTAAATTTTTCAGAATATTTATTAAAAAGTTCTTCACTTATATTTCCAACTAAATAATATTGGGCTAGAGAAATTTCACCATTCTCCCACAAATCACCAACTTTATACATTACTTCAGTAATTATTTCTTCAAATAATAAAAGAGAGTTATTATTTGAAAAAGTTTCATTAAATATTTTATCTACCATAATTTTATTTCCTTCAAGTAAATATTCCAAAATCTTTTTAGAAATCTTTTTCATTTCTAACCTCCAGATTTTTTTCACATTTATTTTATCATAAATTTTTATTAAAATTATTCAAAAACTTTTATTATGAAATTGAAAAGCAAAAATTAGCATACTTAAGATATATCATATATTTTCCAATAAATCTCAATTATGTTAGGATTTTCACAAAAATTGAATATTGAAAAATTAGCTTTTATAAGTGATAATTGAGTTGGATCCTAGTCCAAGAACAGGGAGGTATTTAAAAATGGAAATCAGTAAAATGGGTAATATTAAAGCTCCTGGACCACTTTATGAAATGGCACAGAACCAATTTTTAAAAGCAGCAA
>JASKLO010000006.1 GCA_030153605.1 Thermosipho sp. (in: thermotogales) | reverse complement strand
TTTTTAAAGATAAAAGGGAAAGAATAATATTTTCAAAAAATTAAGAAAAAACAAATTTCAGGAGGCTAATTAAAAATATTTCTTTGAAGAGGAGGAAAAAACTGCATGAAAAAAACTTTCTTGATAATTTTCTTCATTTATTTAATGATTAATATTTTTGCAGAGGACTTAATAATTTTCCATGCCGGCGCATTAACCAATGTTCTTCATATGATTTCTGAAGAATTTCAACAAGAATACCCAAATATTGATGTGAAATTAGTGGCTGCTGGAAGCTTAGTGGTCGCAAGAAAAATTTCAGAATTAAACCAAATTGCTGATTTAGCCTTTGTAGCAGATTATACTATAATCCCTGAATTTTTATATGATAAATATGCTAACTTTAATGTAATTTTTTCAAATAATAGCATAGTTCTAGCTTATACAAATAAGTCAAAGTTTTGTGATGTTATAAACCAAAAAAATTGGTTTGAAATAATATTTAAAAATAATGTTATATTTGGACATTCCAATCCTGATTTAGATCCTGCTGGTTATCGTACATTAATGGTAGTAAAATTAGCAGAAGATTTTTATTCTATTGATAACTTGTTTGAAAAATTTTTAAATGCAAAAAACAAATTTATTCTTAAAAAATCAATCGATTTAATTGCATATTTAGAAGCTGGTGAATTAGACTATGCTTTTTTATACAAATCAGTTGCTTTACAACATAACTTAAAATTTATAGAATTTCCAGATGAAATCAATCTTTCCTCCAATAAATATTCAGAAAATTACAAAAAAGTATTTGTTGAAGTACCTGGAAAAAACGGAGAACTCATAAAAATTTTTGGAACACCCATTAATTTTAGTTTTACTATTCTTAAAAATGCTCCAAATAAAGATGCTGCTCTTAAATTTATTAAGTTTATTTACTCAAAAAAAGGTGAGGAAATTTTTAAAGAAAATGGAATGGAATTGTTTTCACAGGTTGATAGAGTTGAAAATTTACCTGAAGAATTAAGAAAACTTTGGGGGTATTAATTTGGAATTATATATTAAAAATTTAAAAATTGAAATAGATAAATTCCAACTTTACGTTAATGATCTCAAAATAAACTCAGGCGAATATGTTTACATTGTAGGCCCCACCGGCTCTGGAAAAACTTTGTTGTTAGAAGCTATTGCAGGATTTATTGCTCCTAAATCTGGCAAAATATTATTTAATAACCAGGATATTTCAAAATTACCCCCAGAAAAAAGAAACATTGGTTTTATGTATCAAAATTACCATTTGTTTCCACATTTAAATGTTAAAAAAAATATCGAATTTGGTTTAAAAATGAAAAAAATTAGAAATAATACTTTTTTTAATTATATTGTTGAAAGACTTAATATATTTCATATTTTAAATAGAGAAATTCAGAATTTATCTGGTGGTGAAAAACAAAGAGTAGCGTTAGCAAGAGCATTGGTTACCAAACCTAAAATTTTGTTACTTGATGAACCCCTATCAGCTTTAGATCAAGAGATCAAAGGAGATATTTTAAATTTATTGCATAAGATTTGTATAGAATACAATTTGATTTGTATCCATGTCACACATGATAAAAATGAAATAATCGAAAATTCTAGAGTATACAAAATTTATAATGGTATATTGACAAAGGAGAAATGATAAATGTTTAAGTATTTTATAATGATAATTAGTATTATTTTAGTCTTAAGTATAATACTTCCTTTTTTAACTGTGTTTTTAAATGTAGACTATCAACTAGTTATTGAAATTGCAAAAAGTAAAGAATTTATTGATTCAGTAAAAGTTACATTCTTTGCCGCTTTTATTGCAACTCTAATTGCAATTGTATTTGGAACACCCTTTGCATACTTGATAACAAGGTATAATTTCCCTTTGAAATCGGTTCTGGAAGCAATTATAGACATACCCCAGACCATTCCTCATACAGCTGCTGGTATTGCTTTACTTTTGACATTGGGAAGGAATTCAATTATTGGCAAAGGGGCAAGCATATTTGGAATTTCTTTTGTTCAAACTTTTTGGGGTGTTGTTGTAGCAATGGGCTTTTTAAGTTTCAGTATATATGTTAATGCAGTCAAAGAAGGGTTTAAAAAAGTTGACATAAGGTACGAAAAAATTGCTCGTTCATTAGGAGCTTCTCCATTTAAATCTTTTTTTCATGTAGCACTACCCATGGTAAGGCACGAAATAATAACGGGATCATTATTAATGTGGGCAAGAGGGATCTCGGAATTTGGAGCAGTTGCTATTTTAGCTTATTATCCAATGACATTATCTGTTCTGACATATGATAAATTCCAGGGCTATGGATTAAAACAGGCACTTGCTTTAACTGCTTTGATTTTTATTATCTCAATGATTATTTTTGTAATTATAAGAATCATTCAAAACATTTGGAAATATACTGAATCGAGGTAATTTACATGGTGGATAAATATAAAAGAAATATAGACTACGTTCGATTGTCTGTTACTGATAAGTGCAACTTTAGATGTAATTACTGCATGATTGAAAATGCAGAATTTATGAATGATAATGAACTACTAACTTTAAAACAAATAGAGACACTAATTAAAGTACTAAAAGATTTGAAATTCAAGCATGTTAGAATTACTGGTGGTGAACCTACATTAAGAACTGATATTATAGAAATTGCAAAAATAATTAAAAAGTATTTTGGAAATTTTAGTATTACTACAAATGGTTCTCTTTTAGATTTACTTGCTAAGGATTTAAAAGAAAATGGACTTTCTAGTGTTAATATTAGTTTGGATTCGTTAAATAGAGACAATTTTAGAAAAATAACAAGAAGAGATGATTTAGATAAGGTATTGAAAGGCTTAGAAAAAGCAATAAAATTAGGTTTGAAAGTAAAACTAAATACCGTAATTCAAAAGGCAAATTTTAATGAAATTTTTGATTTGATTGAATTTGCATCAAAAATAAACGTTGCTATTAGATTCATTGAATTAATGCCACTGGGAGAAAAGTATAATAAAGAAAACTTCATTAGTGAAGATAAATTAAAATCGATTATAAAGGAAAAATATACACTTGTTCCTTTAAATAAAAAGCTTGGTTTAGGTCCTTCAAGATATTTTTTAATCAAAGAATTAAATTTAAATATTGGTTTTATCTCAGCAATGACACATAATTTTTGTTCATTATGTAACAAAATTAGAATTGCTGCAAATGGTTCAATATTTCCTTGTTTAGCCTTTGATTATTACATTTCTTTAAAAGATGTAATTAATGATGAAGATAAATTAAAAGAAAGAATAATTCTTGCTGTGAATAAAAAACCTGAAAAACATTTTTTAAACAAAATAAAGAAAGTCATTCCTATGCACAAAATGGGGGGATAATATGGAATTTTCACATTTAGGTAAAGATGGAAATGTCCGTATGGTTGACGTTTCTGAAAAAAATTCAACATTAAGAATAGCAAAAGCATATGGAAAAATTAATATGAAAAAACAGACAATAGAAGCTATAATAAATGAAAAAATAAAAAAAGGAAATGTCTTAACAACAGCGAAGATTGCAGGTATTATGGGCGCAAAAAAAACTTCTGAATTAATTCCTATGTGTCACAATATCTTTATTTCTAATATCGATATAGAATTTAAAGTAAATGAAGATAATATTGAAATTATATCAACAGTCAAAACTCACTCACAGACGGGAGTAGAAATGGAGGCTCTTACTGCGGTTAGTATTGCTGCCTTAACAATATACGATATGTGTAAATCAGTAGATAAAGAAATGGAAATAACAGAAGTTTATTTACTTGAAAAGTCAGGTGGAAAAAGTGGTAAATTTATAAGGAGTGAAAAAAGATGAAATATTTTGTATTAACATTAAGTGATAAAGGGTCAAGAGGCGAAAGAGAAGATATAAGTGGTAAGGTAATACAAGATCTAATGGAAAAAATAAATGGTGAATTAGTTGGATACAAAATTTTACCTGATGATGAAAAATTGATTGAAAATGAATTAAGAAATTTGGTTAAAAAAGACATCGATGTTATTTTAACTACTGGTGGAACTGGTTTAACTCCCAGAGATGTTACACCTGAAGCCACTTTAAAAGTTATAGAAAAAAGAATATTTGGAATGGAAATAGCCATGATAGTTGAAGCTTTAAAACATACACCACATGGCATGTTATCAAGAGCTATTGTTGGAATTTCTAATAAAACTTTGATTATAAATCTGCCAGGTAGTCCCAAAGCTGTAAAAGAAAATTTAAGCGTTTTACTCCCTGCAATTCCGCATGCCATTGAAAAAATCAAAGGTTCAGATACTGATTGTGGAAATTAATTAGCCCTCACTTTTATATTACATGTGGGGGCTAATTTTTTTAAAATTTTTATATTTAGCTCTTATTCTACTGTAACACTTTTTGCAAGGTTTCTAGGTTTATCTGGATCATACCCTCTCATATCAGCAATAAGATAAGCAAACATTTGAATTACAGGAGACATAATTAGAGGATACATATCATCAGGAGCTTTTGGAACATAAATAATATCATCAACTATTTTTGAAAGGTCTTCATTTCCTTCATTTGTTACAGCCACAATCCTTGCTTTTCTTGCCTTAGATTCTTCAATATTGCTCTTAATTTTTTCATATAAATACCCTTGAGGAGCAATAGCAAACACTGGAAAGGTTGGATCAAGCAGAGCTATAGGACCATGTTTTAATTCTCCTGCAGGATATGCTGTAGCATTAATATAACTAATTTCCTTTAACTTCAAAGCACCTTCAAGTGCAGTAGGATAATTTATTCCTCTTCCTATGTACATAAAATGATTGTAATTTTTATAGAAAGAAGCAAGATCATCAATTTTTAAATCTCCAAGTACTCTTCTAAATAATTCAGGAGATTTTTTTAAGAATTCAAAATCTTTTTGTAGTTCTTCATTCCAAATTCCTTTTATTTTCAAAATATTCATACCAAGTAAGTATAAAACAACTAATTGGTTTACATAAGTTTTTGTTGCCGCAACTCCTATTTCAGGACCTGCATTCATATAAACAGTAATGTCACTTTCTCTTGTAATTGTTGAGCCAACTACGTTAGAAATAGCTACAACTTTTGCGCCTTTCTTTTTTACTATTCTAACTGATTCCAAAGTATCAGCGGTTTCTCCTGACTGAGAAATTGCAATTACTAAAGTTTTTTCATCTGTGTGTATATTTCTATATCTAAATTCTGATGCTACATCAACTTCAATATCCAAATTGGCATACTTTTCTACAAAATATTTAAAAACAAGAGCTGCATGATAACTTGTTCCGCAAGCAACTAATTTGATTTTTTCTATGTTTTCTAAATCTATTTCTTTAAGTTCGTTAAGAATTGGACCTTCCTGGTTAATTCTACCTACCAAGGCACTTTCAATAGCTTCAGGTTCTTCAAAAATTTCTTTTAACATAAAATGCTTATATCCAGATTTTTCTGCAGCTGCTTCATCCCATTCGATATGATAGACTTTTCTAATAACAACATTACCTTTAGAATCTGTAATTTTATACTCTCCATCTTTCAAAATTGCAATGTCACCTTCTTCTAAAAAGACGACATCTTTAGTATATTTAATGATAGGGGTAACATCCGAAGCCAAAATTAATCTATCATTTGCTTTACCTAAAACAAGAGGGCTTCCTTTTCTAGCGGCAACGAGCAAATTTGGAAAATCAGCGTGCAAAACAGCAATTGCATAAGCACCTTTAAGCTCATTAACTGCTTTCAAAACGGCTTTATATAAATCTCCTTCGAAATATTCTTCAATTAAATGTGCTATTACTTCCGTATCAGTATCAGATTTAAATTTATGGCCTTTTTTCTTGAGAAATTCTTTCAATTCAACATAGTTTTCAATAATTCCGTTATGCACCAATGCAATTTTTCCAGTACAATCAGTATGAGGATGGGCATTAATATCATTTGGAGCACCATGGGTAGCCCACCTCGTATGAGCAATACCAGCACATGAAGAAACTGGACTTATTTTTTCTTTCAAATTTTTAATTCTGCCTAATGATTTTGTTATATGAATCGTTCCATCTTGAATGTGGGCAACACCTGCGGAATCATAACCACGATATTCCAATTTTTGAAGATCTTCTACAAGTTCGTCAATTTTAAATTCAGTCCCCACTATCCCTACTATTCCACACATTCTCAATGGACCTCCTTATCTTCTCAGGAAGCTCTTCTTCTACACCTTTTTTCGCTACTTTTAAGGCATTGTATATTGCTACTCTATCAGAATTTCCATGTGCTTTTACAACAACACCCTTTACACCTATAAAGAAAGTACCTCCATACTTTCTAGGATCAACCTTTTCTTTGAGTTTATTAAAAGCAGGTTTCATTAAAAGCGCACCTAGAATACTAAAAATATTTTTCTTCGCTTCTTCTTTGATAAGATTTGTAATAAGTTTTGCAACACCTTCCATTGTTTTCATGGCAACATTTCCAGCAAAACCGTCAGCAACTACAACATCAGCTTTTCCCGTATTCAAATCATTTCCTTCAACATTTCCTATAAATTGTTCTTTAAAAATCTCTTTTAGTTTTTGAAAGGCTTCTTTTTCCCTTTCAGTTCCCTTGTTATCTTCTGTACCAACATTTAATAGTCCTATTTTAGGATTTTTCTTTCCAAGGATCTTTGCATATTCTGTTCCCATAATTGCAAATTGAATTAGATTATTTGGTTTTACATCTATATTTGCACCAGCATCTGCTAAAACACAGAAATCATTTGATGAAGGGATTGGAACTGCAAGAGTTGGTCTATCAATTCCTTTTATTCTACCAACAACAAAAGTAGCACATGCAAGTAAAGCTCCCGTGTTTCCAGCACTTACAATCCCATCAGCAATTCCATCTTTGACAAGTTTGCAACTAAGATACATTGTGCTATTTCTTCTTCTAATAGCTTCTGTGGGTTTAATATCCATTGGCAAATAATCATCAGTAATGACCTTTTCACAATTTCCAGGCAAATCAATTCCTTCGAAATTTTCTTCTAAACCCACCAAATATAACTTAACATCAGGATTTTCTTTTGCAAAAGAAAGAGCGCCAGATAATATTTCGTCTGGCGCCTTATCTCCACCCATGATATCAATTGCTATTTTTTTCATCATTGTTCTGCTACTTCAAACACCTGTTTTTTACCATAATATCCACAATTCAAGCATACTCTGTGAGGAAGTTTTGGAGCACCACAATTTGGACATACAGATACTGGTACTGAGAATGCTCTATAAATTTTTGCCCTTTTGTGATGAGTTCTGCTTCTTGACCTTTTTTGTTTTGGAACAGCCATATAATATCCCTCCTTTTATCTTTAACCTTTACCATTAAGTTTTTCTTTCAAAGCAAGTAATTTACCAAACTTAGAATTTAAAATTTCTTTTTCATATTTTTCTTTTTCTGGACATTTATGTTCAGGATTTTTATTTAAATTTTCTCCACAAAACGCACATAAACCTTTACAATCTTCTTTACAATAAAAAACGTCAGGTGCACTTACTACAAGTGCTTCTATTATTCTTTCTTCCAAATCTATTTCTTCGCCTTTGTAGTATATCACATTTTTAAGATTTTCTATTTCAGAATCTTTAAAATTTGGTTCATTTTTTAAATCATAGATCCCTTCTATTGTGCCGTTTAATTCGAGAACGGACATCTCGAGACATCTATCACATGGGCGTTCAACTTTACCCTTTACTAAACCTCCAACAATAATGGTTCCATCGTTATACACAATAGAAATTTTAACATAAAATTTTTTATCTATAACCTTATATGTACCTGTATGAAAATCCATGTATTCTCTTTCGTAAAACCCATCTATCTTCATTATTTTATTTGTTATTATATCTTTTACTTTAACTTTCCAATCCATTATTACACCTTCTATCAATTTAAAACTAATTTTATGGTAATATATCTTTGAGGGGGGAAACTTATGAAAAAAATCATTTTCTTTTTTATCCTTATTCCAAGTCTTTTACTTGCATTGCTTAGTGATCCAACAAATTATTTAACCGAATCAAATTTCGGTATGCAAATTCAATTTTATACCAATGGAGGAAAAATTTCCATATTTTACCCAATTATTTACAAAATTGTTTCATTTAATACATTTACTGAAACAATGCGATTTCCTGAAATTGTAAAAGGACTTGCATACATTGAATCAGGATTCAACATCCATGCTCTATCCTATGTTGGGGCAATGGGAATCGCACAATTTAAACCTGATACAGCAAAAGATTTTGGAGTCATTAACGCCTGGAACCCTTATCAAGCGTTATTAGGAGCCGATAGAATGTTAAGGTTTTATTACGAAAAATATGGTGATATTCGAACCGCTTTAGCTATATACAATGTTGGAGAAAGTAATTTTAAAAACAACTCTGAAATGAAGAAAAATGGTTTAAAATATGCAGAAAAAGTAATCGAATCATCTAAGAAGATAAGCAATGAAACAATGATATTAGATAGAAATATTTATTACGTTCAAGGTGGAATATTTTTTGAAAAAGATAGTACAAATATAGTTTTAGAACTTGGGACAATTTTCGATATTTTTGGACAAATTTATTTTGATATTTCGCCTAAATTAACAACCAAAATATCTACAGAAACAAGTTTTAAATTTAATCTCTTGGGAAAAACACATATTAAACTTGATCATTTTAATTCAATTGTATTTGGATATGATTTGGAGTATAATAATGAAGGTGGAAATAAAGGTCCAATTTTAGGATACTCTATTTTTCAACCTATTGGTTATTCCTTTGAATTTTATTATGATTTTTCACAACCCATTGATATAAAAAACTTTTCATTCAAAGTTGGATATGGACTAAAAGACTGGAGAATAGGTTTTGGTTTTGATTATGATTTTAAAAACTTTTTTGTAGAAGTAAAATTCTAAATTAATGGGAGGACTTTCAGTGATACAAGATGAAAATGTATATTGCGTTATGGATACTGAAACCACAGGATTAAATCCTTTTTTTGGCGATAGAATTGTTGAAGTTGCAATTGTTCCAGTGTACAAAAATAAAATTGTTGAAAAATGGATCTACCATTCTTTGGTAAATCCAAATATAAAAATTCCTGCACTTACTCAGAAAATTCACGGCATATCCAATTCTGAAATTGAGGATGCTCCAAGTATTGAAGATGTAATATCTTCAATTAGAGCATACGCAAAAAATACCATTTTTGTAATGCACAATGCAAATTTTGACCTTTCATTTATTGATTTCGCAACAAAGGAAATAGGAGAATTTCCAATTGAGTTCAGGTATATTGATACATTAGAAATGTGTCAGGTAATTTATGGAAAAAAAAGATCTCTTGAAAGCTTAATTTTAGAATTTAAAATTGGAACAAAAGTCCCTCATAGGGCACTTCAAGATGCTATCCTTACAGCCAAAGTTTTTATTAAACTTACTGAACTCATTGGAAGTGAAAATTTACCAGAATTTATTAAAAAATGGAGTGGATAATATGGTTAAAAATTATATTCTTGATACAAATGTTTTAATTCACGATCCCAAATCAATTTATGCCTTTCAAGATAATAATGTAATTATTCCCCTGCCTGTTTTAGAAGAACTTGACAACTTAAAAAAGCATTCTGGAAGCCTTGGTAAATATGCTAGAGATGTAATTAGAGAATTGGATAGTCTTCGATCTAAAGGAAAACTTTCAGAAGGTATAAAGTTAGAAAATGGTGGTACATTGAAGGTTTTAACTTTAGATAGAAATGTCCCAGAAAAAATAGATTTTTTATTTGAAAAATATGTCGATAATTGGATTTTAGTATATACCCTCCATATTATGAAAAATTCCAAAATTCCCACCTTTTTAGTTTCAAAAGATATCAATCTAAGAGTTAAAGCTGATGCCCTTGGTATACCATCTCAAGATTACTTAACCGATAGATCTGATCTAGTTTCATTAAGCCCTGGGTATTTTGAAACAAATAGTATAGAACATTTAGACAAAAATTCATTATTTCCTAATGTCTATTTAATTGATAAAAATAACTCGTTTTACAGATATGACGGTGAAAGTATTATTGAAATTAGAAAAAAAATCGAAGCTTGGTACGTAAAACCTAGAAACCAAGAACAATTTTTTGCAATGGATGCTCTTTTAAATGATGATATTAAACTTGTTTCACTAATTGGTATGGCAGGAACAGGTAAAACCTTTATTTCTCTTGCATGTGCTCTTGAAAAAGCTGTAAACGAGCAGAAGTATGAAAAAATAATAGTTGCAAAACCACTTGTTCCTTTAGGCGGTAAAGATATTGGTTATCTTCCTGGAAGTTTTGAAGAAAAAATGAAACCCTGGATGTCTCCTATCTACGATAACTTAGAATATCTATTCAAACTTTCAAACATAAATATGAAAGAATTTATGAAAAAAGATATCATTGAAATCGAAGCTTTAACATACATCCGTGGAAGATCTATTCCAAATCAGTATATAATAATTGACGAAGCACAAAATTTAACACCACATGAAGTAAAAACTATCCTTACAAGAGCTGGTGAAAACACAAAAATTGTTCTTCTTGGTGATCCTTATCAAATTGATACACCTTACTTAGACAAAGATAGTAATGGTTTGGTATATGCAGCTTCAAGATTCTTAAATAGTAAATTATCAGCTCACATTGTTCTTAGAAAAGGTGAAAGGTCGCCCCTTGCTACTGAAGCAGCAAAACTCTTATAAAATGGAGGGATTATATGTATAAAAGAGTCTTACTAAAATTAAGTGGAGAAGTATTAAGTGGAGAAGGTGAAAAAGGATTTAACTTGGAAAATATTTCTTATCTCGTCGAGGAATTACGTCAAATATTGGAATATGGAACAAATATAGGTATTGTAATTGGAGCAGGTAATCTTTTTAGAGGTAGAGAAATGCAGGAACTATCTCCTACGATAGCTGATCAAATAGGCATGCTTGGTACTGTTATAAACGCTCTTTATTTAAAAGATATTTTTGAGAAAAATAAAATAAGGACAGTTGTAGTTTCTCAAGTTTCTTCTTTACCATCAATTCGACCTATTCATTATGACGATATTAATTTGTATTTTGATGCGGGATATCTTGTTATTTTTGCCGGTGGAACAAGTAATCCTTTCTTTACTACAGATACTGCTGCTGCACTAAGAGCCGTTGAAATGAAAGCTCAAATTTTAATTAAAGGAACAAAGGTATCTGGTGTTTATGACAAAGATCCGAAAATACACTCTGATGCCAAAAAATTTGAAAAAATAACATTTGATGAAGCAATTGAAAAAAGATTAAAAATAATGGATACTGAGGCTTTTTCAATCTGCAGGCGATATAATATGAAAATAATGGTTTTGGATTTCTTTAAGAAAGAAAATCTTTTAAAAGCAATCAGAGGAGAAAATGTAGGAACTCTGGTGATACCTAGTGAGTAATGTTTGGTATCCTGGCCATATAAGCAAGGCAAAAAGGCAAATTAAAGAATACATAAAAGCCGTTGATTCGATACTAATTGTATTGGATGCACGTGCTCCTTTAGCAACAACTGCTTTTGAAATTGATATTTTTAAGGGAAAAAACATTTTATTTGTTTTAAACAAATCTGATATTGCAGATAAAGAAACAACTGCACAATGGATTCAAACAATTGGTCGCACATTTCCTGTTATTTCATTCAACAAAAACGAATCAATAAGGAAAATTAAAAACTTTTTATTAAAAAACACTAAAGAAAAATTAAATGAGGTGCGCCTTCTTATTGCTGGAGTTCCAAATGTTGGGAAATCGTCAATAATTAATAAGATCTCAGGAAGAAAAAGCGCCAAAACTGGTGCAGCTCCAGGTGTTACAAGAGGTCTTCAATGGATAAACTCAGGTAAAATTAAACTCCTAGATAGTCCTGGAATTCTTTATGCAAAAGTTTTCAATAAAGATATAGCAGCAAAACTACTTTTAGTTGGTTCTTTACCCATTGAAACAATTGATAATTTTGAAATAATATCTCGTGCTTTTGAAATATTTAAAAATGAAACTGGTATTCAAGAAAGTTTTGATGAATATGTTGAAAAATTTGGGAAAACTAGAGGTTTTTTACTTAAAGGTGGAACAGTTGATTTCGAACGAACCAAAAATACTTTATTTAAATTAATTTCAGAGGGGAAATTGGGTAATTTTTCTTATGATAAAGATTTCTCAAAATGGGAAATATTAAAATAGAATAGAAACGGGGGATTTAATATGATAGTAATTACAAGTGTATTAAAAGAAGAAATTACTGGAGCTTTTCGTGAAATACTCCCAATTTTGGAAAACGGTGAGATTTTAAAAAGGCCATATACAAGAGGATTGCTGGGTACTAATGAAGTAATTCTTTCCTATGGATTTATTGGAAAAGTTGAATCTGCGATGATGGCTCAAGCTCTCATTGATAAATTTCATCCCAAATACTTTATTCATTGTGGATCAGCTGGAGCATTAAATCCTGAAAGAAAAATCGGAGAAATTGTTTGCGGAACTGAATATATTGAACATGATATTCATGCCAGAAGTAGAAATGAATTAATAAAAATTGAAGCTTCCAAAACATTGATAGAAAGAATATATGATGTATATAACAACATAATTCTGGGACCAATAGCTAGTGGTGATGTTTTTGTGGAATCTGAAAAAGATAAAAAAAGAATATATGAAAATACACATGCTGAAGTTGTTGATATGGATAGTGCTGCAATGGCTAAAGTTTGTTTTGAAAATAATGTGGAATTCTGTGCAATTAAAGTAATAATTGACACAAGCCAAGAAAGCACAAGAATCGAATATCAAACTAATATAAAAAAATTATCGCCATTTCCATCTGCTATTGTTGCTGAAATGCTCGAAAAACATCTTTTATAAGTTATTGAATAAAAAACAAAAAAACGGGTGATCCCCTATCACCCGTTTTCTTTTGTAATGATTCCTTTATTTCTTAGAGGGAGGTGGACTCCAACCTTTCTTAAATATTATTTTATCAAAATTATGTAACCTATAACTTACTTTATTCTTACTAAATCATTACGTATTCACTCAAATACATGAAATTAATGTTTCAAATTCAGAATATGGCAATTATTATAATTAATGTTATAATGTATATTAGATTTACGTATAGGAGGAATTATATGAAAAAAAACGTTGCTGTAATTTTTGGTTCAAAATCAGTCGAACACGAAATTTCAATTATAACAGCAAATCAAATATTAAATGCAATTGATAAAGAAAAATATAACGTAATTCCAGTTTACATAAGCAAAGATGGAACATGGTATACCGGTAGTGTTCTTGAAAACCTTGAAAATTTTAAA
This sequence comes from Thermosipho sp. (in: thermotogales), assembly GCA_030153605.1. Lineage (GTDB taxonomy): Bacteria > Thermotogota > Thermotogae > Thermotogales > Fervidobacteriaceae > Thermosipho_A. The sequence continues at coordinate 56,548 of JASKLO010000006.1, read as the reverse complement.
AATATCAACTTAATTACTAAAAAAGCTAAAAAAATTAGATATTTCGAAAAAAGCAATTCAAAACTTTTGTTAAAAAGTAGTTTTAAAACGTATGAAATTGATTTATGTTTTCTTGCTGCACATGGAACATATGGCGAAGATGGTACACTACAAGGCTTTTGTGAAATGATGGATGTACCTTACACTGGTTCCAGTATTCTTTCTTCAGCAATTGCTATAGACAAAGTTATCACTAAACAATTGCTAAAAGCAAATAATATTCCTGTTGTAGATTTTGATTATATTACAAAACGAAAATGGGATACTTCATATGAAAAATTCATAAAATCTTGTGAAAGTAAATTTGGATATCCAATGTACATAAAACCTTCTAGGCTTGGTTCGAGTATTGGGATAACAAAAGTAAATTCCATAGATGAATTTATAAATGCGGCTGAGATGGCTTTTTCATTTGACAATAAAATCTTGGTTGAAAAAGCCATTGAAAATGCAAGAGAATTCAATTGTGCGGTAATGGGATATAAAAATATACTAGTCTCTGAAGTTGAAGAAATCATAAAGAAAAGAGATTTTTTTGATTTTAATGAAAAATATATAAACAAAGGCAAAAAATTTTCAAATCATAAAATCCCTGCTGAAATTGATGAGAAAATAAAAAATGAAATCGTTGATCTTGCAAAAAAAACTTTTAAATCTTTGGATTGTTATGGTAATATTAGAATAGATTTTCTATACAAAGATGACAAAATATTTGTAAATGAAGTTAATACTATTCCAGGAGCGTTAGCTTTTTATCTCTGGCAGGCTACAGGAATTACGTTTACACATTTAATCGATAATATGATTAATATTGCTGAAGAAGTATTCAAAGATAAAAAAAATAAAATTTACTCAATCGATACAAATATACTATCATTAAAGGTGGAAAAATGAAAGTAAAAATTGATGGTTTGTCAATAAATTTAGAAACATACGGAAAAGGTAAGATATTGGTCTTTATTCACGGATGGGGAGGAAATCTACACTCTCTTTTCCCTATTGCAAGACAATTAAATTATAAATCCGTTTTAATAGATCTACCAGGATTCGGTCAAAGTGAAACCCCAAGTTCCCCTATTGACAGTTTTAAGTATGCTTCAATAATTCAAAAATTACTTGAAAACTCCGGAATAAATGAAGCTATCTTAATAGGTCATTCTTTTGGAGGAAAAATTGCAGCAATTATTGCCAGCAAAAAACCAGAATGGTTAAAAGGACTAGTTTTAATTTCTTCTCCTGGAATTAAGCTTAAAAAAAGTTTGAATGTCGAAATTAAAAAATTCATATATAAAACCCTTAAAAAGTTAATTTCTATACTTCCAAATAATGAAAAATTTGTGGAAAAACTTAGGAACAAATTTGGCTCAGAGGATTTTAAAAACTCTAAAGGTACTATGAGAGAGATATTAAAAATAGTAGTGGAAGAAGATATATCAGATATTTTAAGTGAAATAAATTGTAAAACATTACTTATTTGGGGAGAAAAAGATAAAGATGTTCCAGTTAAAGTGGGGTTAAAATTTAACGAATTAATTAAAAACTCCAAACTTATTGTATATGAAAATGCCGGGCATTTTCCTTATCTTGAAAACTTTGATGTTTTTATAAACGATTTGAATAACTTCCTAAGAGAGGTTTATGAACATGAGTAGAATAATTTTTCTTACTTTAGTTTCTGCAAGTTTTGTAATTCGCTCATTTTATTCCCTTCATATGCTTCAATTAGAAGAATATTCTGAAAAAAAGTTTTTGAGATGGATCTTCTCGCACCTTGATAGGTATTTTTCTAACCTTTCCTTTTTTATTTCGATCGTTCTTTATTTTTACAACCCTTTGTACGCTATTCCTTTTGGAATTTTTTCATTATATTTAGATATCAGAAAATTTGTTTTAAGAAAGAAGAAAAAGCCTTTGGTTTTTACCAAAAGACTTAGAAGACTTTTAATAACTTCTTATGCAATTTTTATCATTTTTTTGACCACAGTATTCGTTTATAATACTATCTTTCTTGATATTATTACATTTTCTCTTGTTCTGTTTAATTCTCTATATTTCTGGCTTATTAACGGTTTATTGATGCCCATAGAAAGTTTAATAAACGAGTTTTATTATAAAGATGCATTAAGAAAATATAGAAAATTGAAACCATTAACAATTGCTGTTACAGGAAGTTACGGAAAAACAAGCACAAAATATTACATATATCACTTAATATCTGAACATTTCAAAACATTAATGACTCCTGAAAGTTACAATACTACCATGGGAATAACTAGAACAATTAGGGAAAAACTTGATAAGTCCCATGATGTTTTCGTTGTGGAATTTGCTGAAAATGATTCGTATGGATATGATAAGCTACTAAATCTTGTACAACCCGAAGTTTCTGTCCTAACTTCCATTGGAATACAACACTTTGAAGAATTTAATAGCATGGATGAAATTATTGAAACTTTTAAAGAATATCTTAATGATGAAAGATCTGGAAAACTTTTGATAGTTAATTTTGATGATGAAAATATAAAAAAAGTTATAAATGGACTCAAAAATAAAGAAATTGTAAAATGTGGAATTGAAAATGAAGATGCAGATTATATTGCCAGAAATTTAAAGATGAACAAAGATGGAACTAAATTTACATTGTGTACTCCTAACAAAATATCATTAGAGATTGAAACAAACATTTTTGGTATAGAAAATATAAGAAATCTTTTAATGGCTATAGTAACTGCATTTGAAATTAAGGTTCCAGTTGAAGAAGTTTTAGAAAGAGTTAAAAATGTTCAAAGGCCAAAACATAGGCTTGAAATTGTCAGAGACGATACAATAACAGTTATTGATGATACTTTCAATTCAAACCCAAAAGGTTTTAAAATGGCACTTGAATATTTAAACCTTTATAAAGATAGAAGAAAAATAGTAGTGACTCCAGGCTTTGTCGAATTAGGTGAAAAAGAGGAAGAAGAGCATTATAAGCTTGGAAAATTACTTTCACAATATGCTGATTATGTCTTCTTAGTTGGAAGAAATAGAACAAAAGAAATCAAAAAAGGCCTTTTAGATTCTAGCTTTCCAGAAGAAAGAATATTTGTAGTTGATTCACTTGATGAAGTTACTGAAATTTTTAAAAAATTTTTAAAACAAGGTGATGTAGTACTATTTGAAAATGATCTTCCTGACATTTATATGTGAAAATCCCTCAAAAATTGAGAGGGTATAATATGATAGTATGATAAACACGTTAGTTTTATTTAACCTTTTTTATCAAGCATATGTTTAATTGAAAGAATTCCCCTTGTTATATCTTCATTTTCAAGTAAAATTCCCGATGGAACATGTAAAATAGCTGGTGCAAAATTCCAAATTGCCTTTATGCCTTTTTCTACAAGCAAATCAGTTACTTCTTGAGCAGACTCTTCTGGAACACATATAGCTGCAATTCTTACTTTAAATCTTTTTACAACTCTTTGGAGATCTGATAATGGAAGAACCATTAGTTCTCCTACGAAAGTCCCAATTTTTTCTGAATCATTATCAAAAATTGCTACCACTTTCACTCCTATTTTTTCGAACCCTTTGTATCTTGCAAGAGCGCTTCCTAATCCTCCTGCTCCAACAATTATTATATTATCAGTAACACTTATACCAAAAAGCTCGCTAAGTTCACCTAAAAGTGAAGGAATATGATAACCTACTTTAGGTTTTCCAGTAATATTTAGATGAGAAATATCTTTTCTAACTTGCTCAGGAGTTATTTTTAACCTTTTTGCAATTTCATCTGAAGAAATGTAATCCTTATTTTCTGTTAATAATAAAGCATAGTAGAGTTTTAATCTTTCAAGCGTTGGTTTAGGAAACATCAATGGTTTCCTACCTATATGATTTTTTAACATAATTTTAGCACCTCTTTTATTTTCAATAATTATCCTATTTATATTATTGTATCATCAACAACAACATTTGAAAAATTTCTTACAATTTTTAATACTGAAAAGTTTTCTTTATCTCAACATTTTTTCATTTAATAAAAACTTAATTCAATACTTCAAAACACACAATTATCATTCTTTAACAAATAAAAATTTCCGAACTACTCTTTTCTATTCTAAAAACTACATTTACATAATGCCGATAATATATCCATTTTTCCTGGGTTGTAAAATTTGTTAAATTTATATCTTAAAATAAAATTTTTTCTTTTTTAGTGGTAAAATAAATTGAGAAAAATAGTTTTTTAAACAACAGTTAAGCTGCCTTGAAGAAAAATAAGGACGACAAATGTAGTTGAGAGGATAAACAAAGAATTAAAAAGGAGAAGCAGGGTAGTAGCAATATTACTTGATATTAATGAAAAATGGCTCTTATCAAGGAGATACGTGAATATGGATGAATAATGAATTTTAGTATACAGGGGTAATTTTACAACATTTTCTTGACACAATCAATTATTCAGAAAATATAAGTAATACATATGATTTGTACACATAGTTTTTTTATTCAAAACAAAACGAAAAATTTTTTTGTTTCGTGTTTTTAACTTTGAATCAACAAACTATTTCAAAAATGGTGCTATCATATATTGTGAAAAATATCACAATAAAATATCTATAAACAAGCAATTTAATATTCAATTAAAAAGGGGTGATTACATGGAAAATTTAAAAAAATTCAATGTGGAAATATGTGTTGGAACTGCTTGTCATCTCATGGGATCAAATGCATTGGTAAACATGGTTGAAAACCTTTCAGAAGATATCAAAAAACACTTAAATATTAAATGTTCTCTGTGCTTTGGAAACTGCAACAAAGAACAAATACCCCCAATAGTTAAGGTCAACGGAATAACTTATACTTCTGTGACTCCAGAAAAATTGAAAGAAATAATTCTTTCATGTTTGGAGGGGATTAAATGAGAAGATTTGTGCTTAATAATGTAATTAAATACAAAAGAATGCTCTACATGGAAATAATTAAAAGCTATAAAAAAGGAGAACTCAAAGAGGAACTTCCAAAAATACCAAAGAAACTTATTCCTGATATAAGCGGTGAGGGAAGATCACGTGTTTTTTACGAACGTGAGATTTTAAAAGAAAAAATAAAGTTTGTTCTTGGACTTGATTATAAAAAAGTTAAAGATCTTGAACTCTATGAAATAGCAAATCATATAGAAGAAATAGTAGATAGTACTTCACCAATATTAGCTAAAAAACCAGAATTGGGAGTAATAAAAGATGTTTGTAATGATTGTCCCGGTGGAAGGTATTATGTTACCGACCTCTGCAGAAATTGTATTGCTCATCCCTGTATGGAAGTTTGTCCGAGAAATGCCATATTGAATGCTGGAAATCGTGCATATATAGATTACAATAAATGTATTGGTTGTGGTCTATGCGCTTCAGCATGTCCATATAATGCTATAATAAAGCTCGAACGTCCTTGTGAGAAAAATTGCATTCCTAAAGCCATTGGAAAATCTGAAACAAGTCCTGTTGAGGTTAAATATGAAAAATGTACTGGATGTGGTGCTTGCTACATAGCATGCCCATTTGGTGCACTTGAATTTCCTTCTCAACTATTACAAGTTATACACAAATTAATAACTGGAAAAAAATTGATAGCTATATTTGCTCCTTCTGTAGTATCTCAGTTCGGAAGAAAAGTATCTGTTCCTCAATTTAAAAAGGCTCTGAAAATAATGGGGTTCAAAGAAGTATTTGAAGTAGCAATTGGTGCTGACATTGTTGCAAGAGAGGAAGCAAAACATTTCATTGAACATGGAGGTCCTATGCTGACATCATGTTGTCCTGCATATGTGAACTTTGTAAAGAGCGAATTCCCAGATCTTGTTAAATACATATCACCAATAGAATCACCAATGATTGTACTTGCAAGAAAGCTCAAAGAAAATTATTCCGACCACGAAATAGTTTTCATTGGACCATGCTTAGCTAAAAAGCTTGAAGCATTTGAAAAAGGTTTACCAGAATATGTTTTGACATTCGAAGAAATTGGAGTAGCACTTGCAGCATTACAGATCGAACCTGCTGAGTGCGAACATGATGATTTGAGCGAAGCTACAGGAGCCGCATGGGGATTTGCTGTATCTGGTGGAGTAAGTGCTGCAATAAAATATTACATCAAAGAAGTTGCAAGCGAAGAAAAAGCTGAAAGTTTAAACGTAACTGTAGCAAATGGACTTATGGAATGTAAACTTGCTCTTGAAAAACTTTCTAATGGCAAGATAGATACAGACATAATTGAGGGTATGGCATGTGATGGTGGGTGTATTGCAGGACCAGGTGTTCTTGCAGATCCACGTGTGGCAAAAAGTTCTCTTAATATGTTTATAAAAAGTGAGGTGATGAAATGATAGATTCCGAGAAAAAAAGGATATATATCTGCATGGGTAGTGCCTGTCATTTAAAAGGTGGAGAAAAAGTAGTCAAAATTTTTCTTGAACTGATAAATAACTACAATCTTACCAATGAAGTGGAACTAAAAGGTTCATTTTGTCTTGGCCCTTGTGCTCAAGCAGTTGTGGTAAAAGTTAACGACAAATTAATAACAGATGTTTCAGCAGAAAATGCTGAAGAAGTGTTCAAAACAAAAATACTTCCCATGCTAATGTAAAGGAGGAAAGGTAATGGGAGAAAAAAATATTTGGAAACTTTTATGGACATACGACCCCAATGGATTAGTTGTTGTAAACAACCAAATGAAAATTATACTTGTAAATCCAGCATTTTGTAGAATGTTCAAAGTTTCAAAAGAAATCCAAGGACATAATCTTGAGGAAATCATCGGTCATAATATTTCTTGTTTCAAACGTGTCTTTTCAACAGGTGAGAATATAGTTGGGAAACAGATTCGCTTCAGTGAACGTGATTTAATAGCACTTAAAGTGGTTTTCAAAATTCCTGAAGAAGGACTAGTAGCAGGTATTTTTACAGATATAACTCATAAAGAAAAACAAAAAGAGGAAAAGGAAAAAATAAAGGAAGAAACAATCGAAAAGGTTCACCAGGTCATAGACCAACAAATGGAAACAGCTCAAAAAATAGCAAGTCTCCTGGGTGAAACAACGGCTAAAACAAAAGCCTACCTATTAAAAGTACTTGAAGTGATCCGGGAGGGAAGATAATGAAAGAAATCAAACCAATTTGTTATTACAAGGGATGGACAAAATATGGTGAGGAATTGAGTGGAGATAGAGTTAAACACTGTTTAACTTCTAATTCGCTTGTACTGGTTCTTTCAGATGGACTTGGTAGTGGAGTTAAAGCAAATATACTTTCAACATTAACAACAGAAATTTTTCTGACTATGCTTGAAGAAGGTATACAATTGCCTGATGTTGTAGAGACAATACTAAAAACTTTACCCATATGTGAAGAAAGAAAAATTTCATACTCCACATTTACTATCATCCAAGTTTTCAAAGACGGAAGAGTAAAAGTGGTGAATTTTGATAATCCTGATCCTGTATTCATAGCTGATAGCTCTTTATTGAAAATCCCAAGCGAAGAACGTATTGTCCATGGTAAAAAACTGAAACTTTGGGAATTTAGAGCCAACAGACGTATGTATATTTATACATTCAGCGACGGCATACTTTATGCCGGTCTTGGTAAATTGTTAAATTTTGGTTGGGGATATGAAAACATTTCCGACTATCTTGAAAAATCCACTAGAAAATATGATGACTTAAAATACGTTGTAGACAATATTATGGAGGTTGTTTATAATTACTACGGTGGACAACCAGGAGACGATGCAACATTAGCAGGTGTTCATATAAGAGAAAAAAAACGTGTAATAATTTTCACGGGCCCTCCATTAAATCTGGAAGAAGATGAAAAAGTTGTTAAAATGTTCCTTTCAAATGAGGGAGAAAAAATAATTTGTGGTGGGACAACGTCAAATATTGTTTCACGCTACATTAACAAAGAAGTTGATATGGATCTTTCAACCATAAAACCGGATGTTCCACCTTTTGGAAAATTAGAAGGTGTAGGACTTGTAACAGAAGGAGTTCTAACCCTTACAAAAACATCTGAATTGCTTGAAAAATGCAATGGAGATAAGAACAAACTTCCAAGTGATAAGAAAAACGCGGCTGTAATATTGGCTAAAAAACTACTAGATGCAGATGAATGTAAATTCATAGTTGGGCAGAGGATAAATCCAGTATACCAGAATCCAGAACTCCCATTCAGCATTTCCATACGAAAGAGCATAGTAGAAAAGCTTGCAACCACTCTACAACAATATGGAAAAGACGTAGAGATTATAAAAGTTTAGTTTCAAAAGCGAATTTATTTTTCTAAGATATTTAGATAAAATATTTTTCAAATTTTAATTGTACATTCTATTCGATTTAGTATTATCTATTATCCATTTCCTTAAAAAATTAAAATTGGTATTTTTTGCAGAAAATCCAAGTTTTTTCGAAAAAATTTTTTGTCATATATTCTATTAAAATTATGTTAAAATAACAAAAACATTTTAATTTATAAATTTGATGGAATTGGCTAGGGTGCCGAAAATATGAAATCAGATATGTTTAGTTAGGCAAGTAAAACAGATTAGTTTCAGTCTCGTAAAATGAGCTATTTAGAGCCTGAATGGAAGCAAGAAATTCCAGAGTACGAGCAACTTTAAACTATCATCTAACCCAAACACACGAAGTCATCGGAGCCAGTAGATGATTTCACTAAGTAAGTCAATACGTTCAGTTATATCTTCTGAGACTTTGTAGTCCTAACTTCCATCGGGAAACTAATAAGAACCTAAAAGTTCTTCCACTTCGGCCATTATGTAAAGTTTTGCCAAGTACACGACGTAACCGCAACTGGTCAATCCTATTACCTTTCTGATGAACAAATTTGAATGTTTTATCAATATTTATTATATCCATTCGACTCCTAGAAGAGTATACTACTTTACATCCTGAACGTATCTGAAGTTTTTCGAAGAAGAACTTGATTATAGTATCATGGAACGACGCAATTCACTCTGTTAGGAGAAGTCACTTGTCTTCTCCATGAAGCCACCTTAGTCCTCCAGGCCAACCTTGTAATGACATCTCAAAGATGGAACGATAGTAATCATTGATTTTACTCTCAGTATAATCGTACTTCTTTCTGTCCCACACAAAATAATTTGAGATAGCTGCTCCACGAAACTGATTAGTTGTCGTATATGGAGTTAATACACCTCTCGAGTGACGTTCTATAAGATCGGGATTTTTCATCAAGTCCCATGTAGATACAGGTTCACCTCTCGCATTACGGTAGATGACATTGGTTAATGTATCTACAGCACCCCAAACCTTAGCTCGATAGACCTCAATAATTGCATGTCCACTATATGGTTTCTCAGTGTCAATTAAATAGATTATTCGGGCAGGGAATCCAGCCACCTGACAAAGTGCACATCCAACTCTTGCAACATCAGTGCACATATCAGAACCTCGCGCAATTATTTCTTCTTCAAAACCACCAAATCGCATTGCATCTATGTTATCACTCACTTTACTTTGCAAGCTGCTGGTAAATTGTGCAATCGCTTCGATACGTTCTTCGTCAGAATTGCAACCTAAAATCACTTGTTGTACATATTGTTCCAATTTTGGGCATGTACCTTTTTGGTAGAAGCTTTTCGTTGGAGTATATTTACTATAGAGATAGTCTGCAGTTTCCGAGCAGAGTCGTATCATGCTTTTCATCAAGATTCGATCTACTGACCCAGGTGCATGTACATCATTCTCAAACATAATCTTGTAAGCTGGTCCAAACTGACTTATGCCTTGGTATTTGGAAATGTTAATCATAACTTAACCCCCCTATAAGATTTTCAAGAGATCTTTCTATCATTGACCCTAGCCAATGTAAAAAAGAAGTTAAGACAAAAATATAGAAAAAAAGGCTACACCCTGGTAAGATTTTCTTGTAGCCAATACAACAAGGAGGTGTAGCCCCTTGAATAACATTCAACTCAAACTTATTTTACCACAAAAATTAGTAAATAAACTATCTAATTTACTCTTTGAGAAATCTAAAAGAATGTATTTAAGAAAATATCCTAACCATATTTTCATATTGATTTTGACCTTAATGTATTTAACTAACATACAGTCAATGAGAAAATTATATCGTTATCTTTCTTGTGGAAGAATAAAGATAAATAATTTACCATCAAGACAAACTATACACTACAGATTGAAAAGATTATCAAAAAAGAAGATAAGTAAGAAATTGAAAAAATTTTTTGGAACACTTTTGGTAATTGACAGCACAGAGATTAAAGATAAGAAGACAAGGTTACACATTTTGTATGAAACAAAGGCAAAGATATTGATAGATTGTGAAATAGGAGGATATTCAGAAATAGAGTAAGCAGAAATTTTACCTGAGGATGTAAAAAATTCAATACTACTTGAAGATAGAGGATATTGGCAGCGGGAGGAAGATGAAAGATAGAATGAAATTATATGTAAGACCGAGAGGAAAGAAAGGAAAAGAATTTATGAAAAGTGAAATAAATAAGCTTATTTAAAGCAAAAAATGGGCGATAGAGTAGTTTATTGAGAGGTTAAAACAAAGGATTAAGATAAGGGGAATGAATGAAAGGACGCTAAAAGCACAGATTACATATATGTTACTTGGTGCAGTTAACAATGTTAATAGATGCTCTCGTATCGCATTCCAGAATGCTTAGGCTTATTAACAAACAATTTTTACATTGGCCAGGGTGTTAATTTATAAATTTGATCATTTGAATCTTTGGTAAAAAACAAAAATTAATAAACGATATAAATACTTACAAATATTTACGTAAGTAAACTTAAAAATATTCTATATTAACTATCTTGTCCTTTTTCTTAAGTATTTTTGCAATATCATTTATTAACCTGAATTTTAAAGAAATATCATGTGTAAATAAAGGATTCTGATGAGCTGGATTTATTGCTCTTCCTACGAAAAAGTTTATAACATCTGCTTTTTCTAATAATTGAATTAACCTTTTGGCTCCAAACCCCATTTCCATTGACTGATGTTCATAATATCTAAACACTTGAGTTAATGTAATTATTCCTTCTGTTACGAGATCTATTCCCTTCATATAACCAACAGGAGGAGAATTTGTTGAAACACTGTTCAAATCAACTTCTATTTTTTCGCCAGTTATCCTTTCCACAATGTGTCCAGTTGTTCCACCACATATTACTTTTTTCCCCTTGGCATTTATCAATTTTCTCACAACAAATTCGTCATTTTCTTTTTTTGCTGGGGGGCCAACCATTATTGTAAGTATATTTTTTTCTCTTATTTTCAAAGCAACAACTGTTGCATCGTCACCTTTTGACCCTTTATCAAGCTCCTCTGCAAGACTAATTAAATATTGAGTTATTTCTTTGTGAGAAGTATTTTTGTTTATAAGTTTCTTCAGTTCTTTTTCTATATTCTCATTCCCAAAACCAAAGGGATACATAGATGTTCCCATTCCTGCTTGCGATATCCCATCGGTCATTAAAAAAATTGAATCTCCTTCCTTTACATCTACTTTACTTATATATAACTCTTTACCTTTTACAATCTTTTTTTGCTTTTTTAGTTCTATTATTTCTTTTCCTCGAAAATAAAATAAAACTGGAAATTCATATTCTATTATTGTACACTTTTTTTTGGTATGTTCCACTAAACAAGTAGCAAGTGTAGCATAACTTATTCCTCGTATCTTACATACTGGTAAAGTTAGCAATATTGATTCAAAAACTTCTTCTATTGGCAAACCATTAAATACCATAGAAGTGGCCATAGAAGCTGTTAATGTTGATAAAATATTTGCCTTTACTCCACTACCAAGTCCATCTGAAACACTTACTATCGTTTTCTCCTCACTTTTTTTTATTCTTACTGTATCTCCACAAACTTCTTCGCCTTTTTTGTTTTTAAAAGCATAAGTTACTTCACAAGTTATCATTTTCTTCCTCCATAAATTTCTTGAATTCCATAAATCTTGTCTTTGTTTCTGCAATTGATTCACCTAATAACCCCGCTATCTCTTGAGCAAGATGCATCTGTTTGTTTAAAACTTCTTCTATTTTTTCGATTGTTTCCTTCTTCAGCTGTTTGATTTTTTCCTCTTGCTTCATTTGCTTTGTGATGTCAATAAGCATTAAAACGTCTCCACTATCTTCTGGTAGAGAAAAAGTTTTTTTGTAAAATCTATATTTTTCGCCTTTTATTGTTAAATCACAAATTGATTTTTCATTATTCATAATTTCTTGAAGTAATTCATATACTTTTTTATCCGAATAACTCATAAATAAAAGTCTTGCAACCTTATTTTTAAAAGTAATTTTTCCATCTTTGTGGATAATAATTATATTCGGTGTTTCTTCAACAACCATATTACTAACACTTGAAACCTTTTCGATAAGATAAGTTATACACATTTCTTTTTCAGCTTTTCCTTCCAAAACTGCTATAGCTTTTTCCCTACAAGTATTATATCCACAAGCACCACAATTCAATTCCTTGGATGGTTCTGTCTTACCAATTGACTTTAAAACTTGTTTAATCTGTTTTTCTGTAAATTCCTCTTTTTTCTTTTTGTTTTCAAAGGTCCTTTTTAAATCAAGATGATAATTTTCTATATTTAATATCTTTTTATTATTAGAAAATTTCTTTATTGCATTCACAATTCTTTGTTTTTTTTCAAGAATACTTTTTTCTCTATCTATACCAGGTCCTTCAATACATCCTCCATTACAAGCTGACATTTCTACAAAAAATTTTTCATTTGATTGAATAGATGCTTCAAAAAATCTAGCTATATTTTCAATACCATCGATTGAAATAAAATTGGTAAAATTTCCATTTACAGTATTTATTATTCCTCCAGATATTGGATAAAAACGAGCTTTTTCAGGATACGGTGGATCAGGATACATTTCTTTGAAATCAAATATGTAAACGTTTTCATTTTCAATGAATTTTTCAAATTCAGAAAATGTTAAAACCAAGTCAAATTCTTCTTCTAATTCTTTTTTCTTTGCTATACAAGGACCAAGAAATACTATAGGTAAATTTCCAAATTCTTTTTTTAAAAATCTAGCATGAGCAATTGCAGGTGAAACTACTGGAGCAAGATATTCAATAAATTCTGGATAATATTTTTCAACAAAATCAACAACTACTGGACAAGATGTTGTTATAATTGATTGATCCTCATATAAATTTTTGTATTCCTTTGATACAAATTCCGCCCCAATTGAGGTTTCACTTACAATAGCTCCTTTCTTCTTAAAAAATCCAATTACTTTAAAAGGATTTTCAAAATGTGCAAAAAACGAAGGAGCAATTGAAACAATAAAAGGGGAACCAAAAAATTGTTTTAGTTTGTATGCATCATACACACTTTTTTTTGCGTTTTGAGGACATATTTCTATACATTTTCCACAAAGAATACATTCATCAGGAATCACCCTTGAGCTATTTTCTGAAAAAGAAATTGCTTTTACATGACAATTTCTTAGACATTTATAACAATATTTACAATTAGCTTCATCTGAAATTATATACTCTCTCATTTTTTATCACCTTTTTTCAATAAGTTTTTAATTACTTCCTCCACATTTTCTGGAGTTACATTTTGAATCAGAACTCCATCTATTTCAATATTTATTCCATTAGCACAATTTCCAAAACATAAAGAACCTTTTAGCTCTAAGTTATCTATATTCATTTCTTTTATCTTTTCAACAATTTTATACGATCCTTTCAAATGACATGAACTTCCCATACAAACTTTTATTTTCATATTCTCACCTATTAAAAATATATAATGTTATTTTTTTCACAATTATTTTATAATGTTTTTCCACGCGTGTCAATTAATTTTTTGATTTTTGAATCTTTTAGTATGTTTTTCATGATATACTAACATTGGAAGAGTCGCCTGCTTAGAATTAGAAATAGTAACATAAAATATTGTAAAGATAGATTGCACTTATTGGATGGATATTCAAATCCATTGAGAGGAGGGACATCTGCACATGGTTACAAGTTTAAATATCCAAACTTTAATTACAATATTTTTCATAACTATCTTCATAATATTACTAATTAGCAAAATAACTTCTAGACGTAAAACTGGAATAAACATTGGAAAAATAATTTCTGCAATTGTTTCATTAGTAATTGGTCTTGTATTTTTCTTTACTTTTTTTTCATTATTTAGTAGATTTACTTTGGAATTTTACCCTCCACTGTACGGAATAGATGTTTTATTTAAAGTATTTTTATCTATAATTCCTGCATTGATCATCATTAGTATATTCTTCTCCATATTTAAAAACATTACTCACCAAACAAAGAAAAATGTCGAATCAGAATTAAAAAAAGCAGGTCTTGATGAAAAAACAATGACAGCATTTAGAAAATTAGGTGCTTCACCCAATATGTCCTATTCTCAAATTGATGAGCTACTTTATAGAAAAATCAAAAAAATTAACCAAAACCCAAAACTTTCTTTAAAAGATAAAGAGATGCTAATTAAAGAACTATACAATGCATTTGAGATAATCACAGAGTATTACAAAAATAAGTAAGCAAAAACAAATCACATTTAAGTTTCTTCGATGTTTGGTTCAAACATTTCAACCGGAGAAATAATTACAAAAATCAATGATGTTATCAAAGTAGAAAGAGATATTGACAAAAATATAAAATGAGAAGGAATAAAGTCCAACAAGAATCCATACAAAACTGCACCAAGTGGAATCATAAGCTGGAATAATACTTCTAATGAAGCAAATACCCTAGATCTTATATTAGAAGGAGTCATCAATTGCAAGTTAGTTGAAACTGGAACATTTACAAACGTGTTAAAAAGCCCTATTATAAAATAAATTATACCAGTAATAACAAAAAACCCCCAATTACTAAATAGAGATAATATATTTGGAAAAATAAATATACTAAAAACAATAAGCATAGCTGTTTGCGAAAAAATACCCGAAATCATGAGAACTTTACTTCTAATTTTACTCAAAAACGATGCTAAAATAACATTTCCGAGAAGCATACCAACAGTAAAAAATGTTTGTATAAATCCATACTGTTGTGCACTAAATTTCACTACCTGTCTTAGTACATAAGGTTCTACAACTTCATAAAGTGGATACAACAAAAAGTTAATAATGATAGCAAACACAACAAGATACTTTAATTCACGTTTTTTAAATATAAAAAATAAACCTTCTTTAAACTCTACAAAAAAGAGTTTTAAATTAAGTTTTTTACCTCCTTTGAATTTTACTTCATATGTAATAAATATTTCACTTATTGCTGATACCACAAAAGAAATACCATTGAGTAAAAATACCAAAGATATTCCAAAAACACCATAAATAATACCACCTAATATTGGACCAATTACCATAGAAAATGAATTTACAGAGCCCAGTATGGAATTTGCTTTTCTCAAATGTTCCTTATGAACTATATCAGGGAGCATCGCACCTGTTGCAGCTGCAAAAAAACCATCAAATATCGAAACTATTGCCTGAACTACAAATAAAACTATTAAATTTAACGTATTACTAAATGCCAATAACGCCAAATAAAGAATTAAAATACCTCGCAAAAAATCGGTCCATACCATTATATTTTTTCTGTTCCATCTATCACCAATGACCCCTGCAAAAGGAGCTGCCAAAAGTCTTGGAATCATTCCAAGAAGCGTGAATATTCCCATAGCAGCGCCAGAACCTGTTATATCCAATATATAGAGAGGGATAGCTACAATTTGAATTCCAGAACCTATTACTGAAACAAGTCTTCCCAAAGTATATAAAACAAAATTCTTTTCAAATAACCCCGTTTTTGAAGGTGTTTTTGTCACTTAAATCCCCCCCAAAAATATATATTAATAAGTTCTCAACACAATTAAAAATATATATAAAAAAAGAGAAAATCTATAAATTTTCTATGATTTTTATAACTAAAATAACGCAACAAAAAAATAAAATATTGACCACTTTAGGATATGATTATACCATTTTTGATTATATCATTGCAAATTGATGTATTGTTATACTATTATGTTACAAATATTTAAGATAATATTTCATAAATTTTAATATTCATCGAATTAAAAGTGTTTGTGATAATAACGATCAAATAAAAAATTTCATAAATATAATACTTATGAAAAAAAAACATGGCCTCAATAAAATAAAGGCCATGTTGAAAATAGTTGAATTTATATTTTAATATTGTGCAATTTCCCCTCTTTTTCTTACAAGTTTTGCAAAAAAATCAAATACCAAAATCCCAATAATTATATACATAGCAGATGAAACAAACATATAAAGCCAGTCATTTAAAGTAGTCCTATTATTATTAATAATATTTCTAAGTATTCTGACAAATCCATTTGCAGGGACAACATATTTCCATATTCCTTTATAATTGCCCATTAAAACTCCTATAATTCCAAATTGAATTAAATTAAGAATTGCCTGAGTTCTTTTAAATCTTAGAGTAACTCCTGCAATCATTAGACCAATTCCATATCCCTGTATCATTAACAACATAAGCACAATTAAAAATATAGGAGGAATTAAAATTGATATACCAGCAATTTTAAAAACAATCATCATTATGATAATTTCCAGTGGAATAACAAAAATAAAATTTGAAAGTTGGTAAGATAAGTAAATTAACGTTGGTCCAATTGGGGAAATAAAAGATTGTTCTATCAACCCTATACTCATTTCATTAATTATAGTCCACGAAAGATCCGTAACAGTACCAATTAAAGCCATCCAAACAACATAACCAATTGCAATTGCTTGAATACTTTCACCAAGGACTGCTGGATTTCCAAATTTATTTATTCCAACAATAATGAAATAAAAAATCATTGTCATTATTGCAAAGGAAGTCAAAGTATTTAAATAATAACGTTTTAATTCTGAAAAAGTTCTTAACAGCGTTCCTTTGAATACATTTAGATATCTCATTGTTCATCACTCCTGACAATGTTAACAAATATCTCTTCGAAATTAACCATAATACTCTCAAGATGCTTTATTTCTATTTGATTTTCCTTGAACTTATCTATTAACTCATATAACTGATCAATACTTTCCAATTGAACTTCCAAAATCTTTTCTCCATTTTCTTCATATAATTTCCCATATTTTCTAAAATTAATATAGCCATTTTCCCCTGCAAAAACTATTTTATAAGCCTTTTTCTTAAATGCATTAATCAGATTTGTTTTTTTATCACAAACAATAATCTTTCCATTATTTATTATCAAAACTCTATCTGCTACTTTCTCAACTAAATGCATATCATGAGTTGATAGCAACACAGTTTTACCTTTTTCTGATAATTTAGTAAGCATTTCACGAATTTTTATAGATGATTCCACATCAAGTCCTAACGTTGGTTCATCTAAAAGCACTATAGGAGTATCAGGAAGTAAAGCTATTGCAATTGCTAGTCTCTGCTGCATGCCTCTAGAAAGTTTTCCAGCAAGTTCATTCCTTTTTTCTGTAAGTTCAACAAATTCTAAAACTTCTTCTATTCTTTCTTTTAAAAATTTTCCTCCTAGGCCTCGTATATAGCCAAAATATTTCAAATTCTCAAATACTGTCATTTTCCAATGAATATTTCTATTCCCTTCCAAAACTGCAGACAAATTTTTAAGTGCCTCGGAAGTATGCTTAGATATATCAATCCCTTTTACATATATTTTCCCTTCTTCTGGTATAACTAATCTTAAGATTGATTTTATTGTAGTTGTTTTTCCAGCGCCATTTGGACCTAATATTGAAAACACTTCACCTTTGTTTGCAAAAAAACTTATTCCCTTTACCGCTTCAACTTTCTTGTTTTTTGAAACATACGTTTTTTTTAAATTTTCCACCCTCAAAGCTTCCATATTTACACCCCTTGAGTTTCAGTTGACTTTGGTTCGTAAACTTCGTGTGGTGCATACAATATAAATATAATTGTTATTACTAAAACCAACAACGAGATTGAAATAAAAATCAAATGTGCGGCCACATGGTCAAGTAAAAAACCGTATATGACCGCACCAAAAGGAATCATAAGCTGGGCAAAAATTTCAATAGCAGAAAACACTCTTGACCTTATATTTGAGGGGGTCATGAGTTGCAAGTTTGTATTTATTGGCACATTAACAAAAGTATTGAAAAGACCTATTGTAAAATATATTATTCCCGTAATCCAGAAAAATTTCCAAATAGTAAACAAAGATAGGACATTTGGAAAAATAAGTATTCCAAAAACAATCAACATAAAAATTTGAGTCAAAATTCCCATCACCATAAGATTTTTATTTTTAGCTTTAGCAAGAAAAGCAGCTATCACTATATTTCCAAGGAGCATACCAATAGTAAAAAAGGTTTGAACAAACCCATATTGCTGCGCACTCATTTTTACTATTTGTCTTAATACATACGGTTCTACTACCTGGAAAAGAGGCGATAGTAAGAAATTAGTTACCATGGCAAATGTAAATAGATATCTCAACCCACGTTTTTTTACAATAAAAGATAAACCCTCTTTAAATTCGACAAAAAACAATTTCAAATTTAATTTTTTATCTTTCTCAAATTTTACCTTATACTCAATAAATATCTCACTAATAGCAGAAACAATAAAAGAAATACCATTGAGTAAAAATACCATAGTTATTCCCAAAACCCCATAAATAATTCCACCTAAAATTGGGCCTATAATCATTGAAAAAGAATTAACAGAACCAAGTACAGAGTTTGCCTTTCTTAAATTCTCTTCACTTACAATATCTGGAAGCATCGCACCTGTTGCTGCACCAAAAAATCCATCAAAAACAGAAACAATCGCCTGAATTACAAACAATATTAATATTGTAAGTGTCCCATTAAACGATAAAAGGGCAAGAAATAATATTAAGAAACCTCTTAAAAAATCAGTCCAAACCATTATTTTCTTTCTATTCCATCTATCACCAATAACCCCTGCAAAAGGAGCTGCCAAAAGTCTTGGCAGCATCCCAAGAAGTGTGAATATTCCCATAGCAGCACCAGAACCTGTTATATCCAAAATATAAAGAGGTATTGCTATTATTTGGATTCCAGAGCCTATTACCGAAACAAGTCTTCCTAAAACAAATAAAGTAAAATTTCTATCAAATAACCTACCTGTTAAGTTCATTCTCTTCACAAGACAACCCCCCTGCATTTAACTTTCCTTTCCCCCTAATAACCTCACAGCTTACAAATCCCGCAGAAATTGTCCCATTCAAATATATATCCTCTGCTGAAATATTCCCACATTTTATACTTGCATTTTCATCGACTATTATGTTTTCAGTAGAGATATTCCCACATTTCAATACACCATTATCGGAAATTACAAGTTCCTCAGTCGAAACATTACCACATGAAGTTTCTCCATAAATGGTTAATTTCTCTGTTTTTAAATTTGAACAAATAAGTTTCCCTTTTACAATAACTTCTTCAGCTTTTATATCATCATTTGTTTCAAATGTTTCACCTTCCTTTACAATTAACGTTTCGAAAATTTGTGCTTTATTCTTTTTAAAATTCCATTTTCCTTTGAAATTCCCATTTTTTACCTCAATACCTGATAAAAAAGGTTTTAAAAAGAGTCCAAACAAACCTCTCATAAATAGATTATTAACTCTTGTTAACCCCCCTCTAACTTTGGGTAAATCACCACTTTCTTTGCTACCAACAATATTCAAACTACCGTGAATAATACCTCCTTCCCACTTGACTTTTGTTCCAACAACGTTCATATCACCCATTACTTCCCCTGAAAACGTTAGTTTTCCCATAACAACTGAACAATCACCTTTCACAGTACCTCTAATTATTACCTCACCATTAACAATATTAATATCTCCTTCATAAACTTCTCCTTCATCAATTATTGTTTTTTCACCAATAATTGCTTCTTGCTCTTCTATTTTTTCCTCTTCAGTTTCTACAAATTTAATTTTTTCTTCGTTTTTTTCCTTTTCTTTTATTGCTTGGATCAATATTTCTGCTTCTTCTGCAGTTATTTCTCCATTTTGAAGTGCCTCCAACACTTTTTTAATTTCATCCATTTTGTTCACCCCCACTTTTCTTTTTAATCATATTTAAAGCATCTTCAACTGTAATTAACCCCTTCTTCAATTTTGTAAACACATCATCACTATTCTCAAATTCATCTTCACCAATCGGTTTTAAACCCATTTTTTCAAGCAACCTTTCAAGTCTTCCTCTGAGTGTAAAATATCCTATTCCAGTAATTCTTTCCATTTCTTTCAAATTTCCTCTACTTCTTAGAAACAAAATTATAAATTTCATATCTTCTTCTTCCAAAAACGCTAAGGGCGAAACGGTAAATAACCCTGAAACTTTTACACTATCATGCGTACATTTTAGTTCGGTTACTTTCATCGGTTTTCCACAAACGGGACATAACGGCAACATTTTAACACCTCCTAAATTTTTATCTTTTTTATATTCATTATTTTTCACATTGTAAACCTGTAAAATAATAACATGCTACAAATTGAAATTAAACAAGTCAATGAAAACATTATTTTAACCTCCTTTTTCTTTTCTTATAAACAATACCAAAATAATTACTTTGCTAAAAATAAATTTTTTATACCCTTTACAAATTTTATTATATACCTACCAAATATTTTTGTCAACATCGAAAATATTTTGTTTTTATACTAAAATATTTTGTATGAGGCGAAAAATGAGATAAAATAAAAAAAGCAGAGCTAATGCTCTGCTTTTTAACAGATTTCTTTTTAAATCTAACTTATTGTATTAATATAAATTTTCCTTTTATAACTCCGCCGGTAATTCGAATTCCAAGTTCTTCGATTCCACTAATATTATTTTGGACTAATATCGCAATATGAAAAGCTCTTCCTCCGCCATTAATATAATCAATAATATTTTTGAATGCTTGAGAAGTTGAAGAATCAAGTACGATACTTGCTGTTGAACTTGCATTAGTAAATGTTGAAGTTGCAACTATTAGTTCGTTATTTGAAAGATCATCTAATGTTATTTCTGTAGTACTTGCATATACTGTGATATCAACATCTCCTACTATTGTTCCAGTAGCTTGAGCTTCTAGTTCGATTCTTAAATAGTCTACAGTTACTCTATTGAGTTGGTCGTCAATACTCTGCAATTGATCAAATAGAATATCCTTAAACAAAACTGGTAAATTTCCATATTGACCAATATCAAGTGTATATTGCTCAGATGCGGGTATATTAAAACTAAAAGGAATTTGAGTACAACCGAACAAAACCACCAAAACTAAAATTAAAGAAATTAATATTTTTTTCATGTTTTCACCTCCCTTTTTTATTATACACCAAAAAATAATCCAAAAAAATAGAAACGACCCCAATAGGGGTCGTTTCTGGTGGCGGCGATGGGACTCGAACCCATGACTCACTGATTATGAATCAGTTGCTCTAGCCACTGAGCTACGCCGCCGCGTGAAATATAATAACATAATTTGAATTTCATGTCAATAAAACAATAGATTAAGTATCTCTTACAAAAATCAAACTTCGTTTTCTTCCAATTTTTCTGTATTCTTTAAAATTTGATTATAAATTTCAAGCTTTTCAGATGCTTTTTCAACATGTTTTCCTTCAAGTAAATCATATCTAATCGCATTCGAAAGTGAAGATAATATTTCAAGCAAATCGTCTACATCTTCTCCCAATATTTTTTTATCTTTTGATACTAAATTAAATTCTTCAATAAACTTTCCAAATATTTTCAAAACATCTATTGATGCAACCATAGAAAGTTTTTGATTTATAAGTTTTAATTTAATTATATCTTTTTTAGTAACTTCCTGTTTTAAGAAAACTTCTTCTAAATACTTAAAAAGTTCGTCGTAAATACTTGCTTTTAATTCAAGAATTTTTAAATTTTCTTCTTTTAACAACTCAACTTCTGTTTGCTTATTCAATAGTAGTGCTGTTATTAGTATAGTCATTACTGTTCCAATAAGAGCTGCTAAAATTTCTTGAGAGTATGGAAAATCAGAATTAGAGTAATACATTTCTCTAAATAAAAAATATGTTATTAAAGCTAAAATTATTGCTAAAATCGTTATAATAATATTTTTAGCTCTCAAAGACAATTTATTCACCCTTTCTGATATTAAATTTTTTGATGCCCATCCTTATCAAACGAACTACAAAAATCAAGAAAACTCCAAAGAGTACTCCTGAAATTATTCCAGAAAGATCAATAATAACATCATTTAAAGATGAACCTCTATTATAAAATAGTTGATTATACTCATCCAAAACAGCAATTAAATTAGGGAAAGTAATTCCAAGAAGTATAGCTAAATATGTTTTTGAAATCATATTAAAACCTAAAAAACTCATAAAACCTAATATAAAATATAAGCCAAAATGGGCTGTCTTTCTTACAAGCATTTCTGTAGGAACATTTTTGGTATTAAACCATATCTTTTTTATATATAATTCAACTTTCCTAAATAACGGTGTGTTTGAAAAATCAATTATCTGATCTATTTTTTTGATTATTTTAGTAACATAACTAGATTGTTGTGAAGACTCTAGAGGATTTCTTGAAGAAAAATAAAATATTAATAACACCCATGAAAATAAGACCAAAAATATCAAGAAGATTTTTAACTTTTTACTCATTTTATCACTCTTCTATTTCATCATATCTTAATAGGTTCAATTTTAATATCAAAAAGATTATAACAAGCATAGTAATTAAAGTTGAAATTACCTTGAATTTGATAAAAATTACCCCCAGAAAACAAAAAATTAAACTTATTAAAGACATTACCAAGAAAGTTTTTCTTTTATCTTTAAGTCTTCTAAATAATTTATCATATATATGATCCCTATCTCCATAAAAAGGGGATTTTTTAGCAAAAATTCTTCTAAGCATACTTGTAATTGAATCTAGAAAAAATGGAGCCATAATTATCAACGCAGCTAAAGTATGGGAAGGACTTTTTGAAAATGAAGAAATCAGAGATACACCTAAAATTCCACCTATGGTATAACTTCCAATATCGCCCATAAAAATTTTTGCAGGAGGAAAGTTATATATTAGGTACGCAAGTAAAGTGCCAATTAGAGAAATTAGGTATATCTTATCATATGGAAAAGTCACTGTCCAAAAAAGTCCAAAAGCAGCGATAACAGAAGTTATAGCACACACACCATCCATGCCATCCATCATATTGACTGAGTTAATCACAAACGCATAAAAAACTGTAGAAATTAAAATCTCTATAGGATTATTTAGATACCTTATAGAAACTAAAAATCCTATCAATAATTCCACAAATAATCTTATCCAAGGATTTAATGATTTTAAATCATCATATAACCCAATTATACTTAATACAGCTATATACAACTTTCTAAATAGACTAAATGGGGTAAAAATTAAAAATGAAAAAACAAAAGCTACTCCACCTAAATATGGAGTAGCTTTTTCATGAGTTTTCAATTTTTTATCTGGTTTATCTACTATGTTAAACTTAAATGCTATTTTTCTTAATAAAGGAATAAGAACTAGTGTGAATATAAATGATCCTAAAAATGCAAAAAACACTTAAAACCTCCTAATTAATATTCTTCAAATGATATTTTATCATGAATTAATCCAAATAACAATGAAATTATTTTTGATTATCTTTAAATACTCTATAATCAACTGGCACGTAGTTTACAGAAGGTCTCCTACGTCCAGATTGTTTGTATAAACTCATCAACATATAAACCTCTTTTGGCATTTCGGTTGAGACTTTTAATCCAAGCTCTCTTGCCTTTTCAACTGTAATTGGATAATCATGTGTCCAATATCCACTAACTAGTTTGTCTGCAAGCTCTTCTGCTTTAGTTTCATATTTTTCTTTTAATAGCTCAGTTGCATATTCTTTCATTTGTTTCATTGCCTTTTCTGCTACGTCAGCTAAAATCAAAGTTTGATCGTCGATCTTATTTATATCCTTTTTTTCAACTACTGATAATATTGAAGCAGCTGGATATTGCCCAAGTTGTGGATCAATCGGTCCCAAAACCGCATTTTCATCCATTACAATTTCATCAGCTGCTAAAGCAATTAACGTTCCTCCAGACATTGCATAATGTGGAACAAAAACAGTTACCTTTCCTTTATGCTTTCTCAATGCGTTAGCTATTTGTTCTGCGGCCAATACCAAGCCTCCTGGTGTATGTATAATTAAATCAATGGGCATATCACTAGGCGTCATTTTAATTGCTCTAATTAATTCTTCAGAATCTTCAATATCAATATACCTTCTTATAGGAAGTCCAAAAAAATTAATAGATTCTTCTCTATGGATTAATGTTATAACTCTACTCCCTCTCTTTTTTTCAATTGCTCGAATTATTCCATCCCTTGAAGTATGTAAAGACATACTTTTAAACAATGGTGCAAAACTTGATATAATTAACACCATCCAAAAAATTTGAAAGATTATTGTGAAAAGATCACCCATTTCTAGCACCTCCTTATTGCTTTTATAGATCAATTATATCAAAAAAAAGCAAGGCATTTGAGCCTTGCTTTTTTGCCTTAAAAATCACTTTATCTTATTGGCTTATCTTTTGTAGCTTCTTCAAGAATTTGAAGTCTTTCCCATCTTCTATTTACATATTCCTGAAGTTCATCAATAATTTCTTGTGCGTCTGGTCTCTTCAATAAATCTCTGAATCTTCCTTGCGCTTTTATAAATTCTACAACTGGTTTCAATTCTTTAACTTTCTTTGTAATTCTATATACTCCTCTTTCAACTTCATAAAGTGGCCAATAACCAGTTTCAATAGCTAACTTAGAAATATCAACTGCTTTGTCGTCATTAACTCTCCAAAATCTTACACAAGGAGAAAATGCTGCTATAAATGATGGCCCATCAAATTGAAGAGCTTTTTCTATCTTTTTAAAGAAATCCATTGGTTCTGAAGTAGAAACTGTTGCAACGTAAACATTTTCATGACCTGCCATAATTTCAACAATGTTTTTCTTAAGTTGAATTTTACCAGGAAGTTTTTTACCAACTGGTTGGGTTGTTGTTTGTGAACCAGGAGGAGTTGCTCCTGATCTTTGGTTTCCAGTATTCATATATCCTTCGTTATCGTATACAATATAAATAAATTTATGTCCTCTTTCAACTGCTCCTGATAAAGATTGAAGCCCAATATCGTAAGTACCCCCATCACCACCAAATGCAAAGAAAGCATATTTCTTTTCAGGATCTACCAATCTTCCTTTTTTGGAAAGAGCTCTAAAAGCTGTTTCAACACCGCTAACTGTTGCTGCAACATTCTCAAATGCATTGTGAATATAAGGAACATTCCATGCTGTAAATGGGAAAATTGTGGTTGAAACTTCCAAACATCCTGTTGCAAGACCTACAACTGGAGTATATCCAAGAGACTGTGCAGTCATAAGAGCAAATTTTGCAACGTTTGGAGCAGCACATCCTGGACAAAGTCTATGTCCTGAAGTTATACCAGGATTTTTATCAGCAAACATTGTAGCTAGTTGCATTATATTTAAAGCCATTCATTACACCTCCTTATTCTCTGAGTCCTAGATATCTTTCTTCATCTGGGTTAAGGTTTCCAACAAACGCATCTTCAAATGCTTGTTTTATGTGTTCAACCTTAATATCTCTTCCACCAAGACCGTAAACATAGCTGCCAATTAATGGTTTGTTTTCAACATTAAATAGAGCACTTTTAACTGCTTCATATAATGGAGCTTCTGCACCAAAAGAAGCTGATCTATCAAGAACTACAACTGCTTTTCTTCCATTTAATATTTCTTGAAGTTCTTTTTTGGGGAATGGTCTGAAAATCCAAGGTTTAACAAGTCCAACTTTATGTCCTTGTTCTCTTAAAAGATCAACGGTGTATTTTATTGTACCTGCAGTTGAACCAAGTGCGATCATAATATATTCTGCATCGTCAACCATATATTTATCAAGTACATCGTATTTTCTTCCTGAAATCTTTTCAAATTCTTCTGCCACTTCTTTAAAAACTCTTTTAACGTGCTTCATTGCTTCTATTTGTTGCCTTTTATGTTCAAAATAGTAATCATATAGATCTAATGGACCATATGTAACTGGATTATCAACATCTAGCAATGGATATTTTACCTTTGGTTCACCAACGAATTTTTTAACTACTTCATCATCTAAAAAGTCTACTACTTCAACACCATGAGAAATTATAAACCCATCGAAATTAACCATAACAGGTAATCTTACATCTTCATGTTCTCCAAGTCTGAGAGCAATAAGTGTTAAATCATAAGCTTCTTGAGCATTTTCTGCCCATAATTGAATCCATCCGGAATCTCTTTCAGCCATTGCATCACTGTGATCACAGTGAATATTAATTGGTCCTGAAAGAGCTCTATTTGCAACAGGCATAACTATTGGAAGTCTTGAGGATGCTGCAATATAAACAATTTCATGCATCAATGCAAGACCATTAGCTGCTGTAGCAGTCATTGCTCTTGCACCTGCAGCTGCTGCACCAACAACAGCACTCATTGCACTGTGTTCACTTTCAACAGGAATCATTTCAGTATCAACAGCACCGTCTGCAACATATTGAGCAAAATATTCAACAACAGGTGTTTGTGGAGTAATAGGGTATGCTGCTACAACATCTGGATTTATTTGGCGCATAGCATTAGCTATAGCTTGTGCACCTGTAACCGCTTGTCTATTTTTTACTTCTGGCACGTCACACACCTCCTCAATCTTGAAATTCTGTTTCAGGTTTCATTACTATAGCTCGTTTTTCTTCAGGTAATTTATCGTTTGTTTTTGGACATACGTTTGCACAAAGGCCGCAACCTTTACAATAATAGTAATTGTAACCTTTCATTTTTGGTTTTCCATCTACAACCTCTATTTCAATTGCTTGATCTGGACAATAAAGCCAACACATCATACAGTGAATACAATTTTCTGGTTGGTGAACAGGCCTGATAACTCTCCAAGTTCCGGTTTGATATTCCTTTGCTGTGGCTGGCTTATCTATTACTCCTCCAATTGGAAGCTCTTTCCATCCTTTGAGTTCAGCCATTGCATTTCACCTCCTCAAAACCTCTACGCAAAGCTCTAATGTTAGCTTCGACTACTTCTTCAGGAAATTTTTTGCCAAATGTTTTTCTAATTCTTTCTTCTATACTTTCAAGGGTAATAACACCAGTAACTTTTGCAATAGCACCAAGCATAACTGTATTAGGAATTCCTCTTTTAATTTCCTCAAGAGCTATAGCAGTTGCAGGTACTACACATACCTTTCCTTTCGCTCCTAATTTTGCTCTTACATATTCTACATCTTTTGTAGTATTAACAATAAAAATAGTATCTTCTTTTACACCGGCAACCAAATCTGGTTGACCAAGCATTGTATCATCGATTATAATAACCACATCTGGGTTTTCAACAGAACTATGAACTAGAATTGGAACATCAGCTATCCTGTTAAAAGCTTTCATTGGGGCGCCAGTTCTTTCTGCACCATATTCCGGGAAAGATTGGACATATTTTCCCATTTCAAGCGCTGCTTCAGCAAGCATTTGTGATGCACTTTTGGCACCTTGCCCCGCTCTTGCATGCCATCTGAATTCATAATATTTTGCGGGCACTTTTATCCCTCCTCACTAAAAATTTTTAATCAGACTTTCAGATACATTGTATAATCAATATCAGTGAAAATATCGTCAACCCATTCATAATGTGAAAGTCTTCTCATGTCTATTCTACCACTATTTACCATATCATACAATTCTAAAAAACGTTTCACGTGTGTTTTAGTTCTGTTAACAGCATATTCCACGCTTGTGTTTGTAGTCATTATAAAAGCCCAATCACTTGATTGTGCAAGCAGCAATTCTCTTGCCATTTGATTTAATGCTCTTTTAATTTCTTCAGGTGTTTCTTCAGGATTTGGATATTTTTTTGCTGCTTCAGTCATTTTCTCAACCATCTCATGAAGATGTGGATAAATCCAATCGTTTGTTCCATTCAACCAAACTTCATTATATCCATTTGCTCCCCAAGTAGATGCAGCAGGGGTAACAATTTGAACTTTTTCAATTTTATCAACTATATCTGAAGCTTTAACTACTCTAATAACCTTACTTTCATTAGCGTGCCTCATAAATTCTTCTAAGAAAATGGGGCCTTCATACCACCAATGGCCAAAAAGTTCCGCGTCAAATGGTGCAACTATAACAGGTTCAAGACCTTCAAACAAATTTAACAAATTTTCAGATTGTTGCTCTTTTTTTCTTAAGAAATCTAAAGCATGTTGTTTTGCAGCTTCTTTAGCTTCATCTATGTCATAAAAATCTTTTTCATTTAATGGTACATCTTTACCCGTTATTTTGTGGTATTTAATTCCAGTATTTGTTCTTACGCCACTAGGATCAATATAAGGTTTGATGTAATCAAACTCTCTATCAAAACCTATATCTCTATAAAACTCCCTATATCTTCCATCTCCTGGATAACCAATATCAGCACTCCAAACTTGTTCACTACTTTCGGGGTCTCTTGCAAATACAAAAACATTATTTGGTGTAATTACAGGCCTATAAACTCCATATCTTGGTCTTTCATCAGCATACCAAAAGCCATGAGA
Organism: Thermosipho sp. (in: thermotogales); assembly: GCA_030153605.1. GTDB lineage: Bacteria > Thermotogota > Thermotogae > Thermotogales > Fervidobacteriaceae > Thermosipho_A. The sequence continues at coordinate 27,727 of JASKLO010000006.1, read as the reverse complement.
GTCAACAAAGAAGAATTCAATACCATACTCTGCTAAGTACTTATCCAATCCGGGAAAGTAAGCACATTCGGCAAGCCAGATTCCTCTTGGTCTAACTCCCATGTATTTTTCATATGTTTTAACGCCCTGTTCAATTTGAGCCCTAATTGCTTGAGGATATTGTTCCATGAAAGGTAGAAATCCATGAGTAGCATTACATGTAATTACATCCAAATATCCTTTTTCCATATATTCTTTAAACCCATTTAAAATATTACCTGAATATAAATCTTTAAAAATATATAAAATCTCTTTAAAATCTTCCAAATAAAATTTAGCCATTTTATGCTTTTTGGGGTTTTCTTTTTGTGTTCTATTTACTTCTTTTTCAGCAAGTTCAATTAATTTTTCCATTCGCAAAATATACTTTCTTTGAAGATCTTCATTTGCAAGCATTTCCATTAATGGGGGAGTAATCGACATAGTTAGATTAAACTTTTTGGATTCTTCTTCAAGTTTTTTAAACATTCTAAGTAGGGGAATATATGTTTCAGTAATTGCCTCAAATAACCAATTTTCTTCAAGAAAAAAATCGTACTGTGGATGATGTACAAACGGTAGATGAGCATGTAACATAAATACTATATTTCCCTTTGGCATATTATATCCCCCTTCCACTTCTGAAAAAACTTACTAATTGCCAATCAAGAGAATGTCCTGACAAAGATTTAGAAATTTCTCTTTCAAGTTTAAAAACAGAACCAGCAATTCTTTCCACTTCTTTTATAACTGGACCATCGGATGGTGTCACAACCTTTCTCTTCTTTCTAATGTCTAACCATCGTTCTCTAGTACTTTGACTGGGGGAGTTTGATGGTGTTCTACATACATTTGATCTTAAAAGTGGCATAAACCTTCCATCTTTTGTTACAAATCCAAGTTCAGCTAGATAGTCTGCATTTGGCATTGGAACATTAAAGTAATAATTTTTTTGATGTTCCAGATTAATGAGAATTTCAAAAGTTCTATGTGCATTATTTCCGTTAAATTGGATAAACGTAACATCGTAAATTCTCAAAACAAACCTTGTACCCTTTGGAAGATTTTTTATAATCTCCTTTGTATTTTGAGAAAAGTCCCAGTAAACATGTAACCAGGTAGGATTAACAGGCATAAGAACTAATTTATCTTTTTCATAAGTTTGAGGAATTTCTGGAATTGATTCTTTTGGGGGTTTCTGTTCTTCCTGAGAGGATTTTGACGAGCTGGAAGGTAAAGAATTTAAAGATTTGTTTTCCATTTCTTCTAATTTTTCAAGACTTTTAAGGTATTTTTCGAATAATTTTATAACTTCTCTTTTTTTCATCATTCTTTTTACTTTTAGTCCTAAATCTTTTGCCTTGGATTTTAATTCCTGAATTGTTGGTCCACTTTCTAACCATTGTTTCAACTTTTTATAATTTCGCTCGCTAGACATTAAAACTCCCCCCCTTTTTTTAAGGATTCTTTTCAAATTTATTCTATCATAATTATATTTTGTTGTAAACAGTTGAAAAATGGAGGAATGTGAAGATATTTGGAATTATTTAGTCATATTGTGATTTCATAATGAAATTATACTAAAAAACGTAAGTTCGATATTAAAGTTTTGGCTGTAGGTGTAATTGCAATTCCACCTTCTCCTGTTTCTTTCAAACTTTGTGGTAATAAATTTCCAACTCTTCTCATAGCATCTACTACTTCATCAAATGGTATTAAACTCTTTATTCCACTAAGAGCCATTTCTGCAGACGAAATTGCTATATTTACTAGATTCCCATTTCGTTTTACACATGGAACTTCAACAAACCCTCCCACAGGATCACAAATAAGACCCATAATGGATTTTAAAACTAGAGCGGCTGCATTTCCTACCTTTTCAGCATCTTTAGAAAAATAGTAAGTCAACGCTCCTGCACCCATTGCTGCAGCAGTTCCTATCTCTGCTTGACATCCTCCAGCAGCACCAGAAATAGTTGCTCTATCTGCAATAACTTTTCCTACTCCACCTGCCACAATAAACAAATCTAGTAAAGTATTAAAATCCGGAGATTCTGTTTTATAAAGCGCATAAAAAATACCAGGAATTACACCAGAAGAACCTGCTGTAGGGCAAGCAACAATTCTACCCATACTTGCGTTACTTTCAGCAATGGACAGAGCAGTAACCATAGCAATATGATTAAATTCGCTAATAAATTTTGTTTTGTAATTTTTTAGCTTATACGCATTATCACCTGTAAATCCTGTAAGAGTTTTTTGAGTTTTTCCATATTGTTTTTCAGCTTCTTCAAGTATCACCTTAAGCATATTTGAAAGTTTATTTCTCAAATCATCTGGATCTTCACCTGTTTCAAACATTTCTAAATTTAAGATTACCTGATGCAAAGGTAAGGATTTTGACATTTCTATAACATCTTTCCATAAATACATTAATAATCCCTCCTAATAAAGTAACATTCGTAAACATAAGGTGATTTTTTTATTTCTTCTATATTTTCTACTGGTTCATCAAGCTCAATAATAGTTAACGCTTTTTCTTGAAGCAAATTAATTCTACGTAAATAAAGATTAGCTACATTTACCTTTATTACATCTAAAATACTTTTTAAGGCACTTGGCGCATCTTTATTAACAATTACTAAAGTATCGTAATCCCAGGAAAGTTCACATAAAACAGAATCAATATAAGTAATTTTTATGTCACCTCCACCTATTGAAGACCCCTCTATCTCATGAGACTGCCCATCTTTTAAAACCTTTATTCTAACAGTATTTGGATGAACGTCTCCTAGGTCGTCAACCAAAAATTTATATTTCAAATTATTTTCTTTTGCTATTTCATAAGCATTCTTTATATTGGGATCATCTTGGCGTAGCCCTAAAATCCCCGCTAGTAAGGCTCTGTCAGTACCATGACCTTTGTATGTTTTTGAAAAAGCTTCGTGTAAAACAAAAGTAACTTCTTCAGGAATTCCACCTGTTAATTTATAAGCAAACCTTGCAATTTTTAATGCACCTAAAGTGTGTGAACTTGAAGGTCCTACCATAACAGGTCCAACTACCTTTAACAAATTCATAGCACCACTCCTTTTCGTTTCTTATCTTGATTTTACCACGCAATATGCTAAAATATAAGAAGAATTTGGGAGGTCGTCTAATGGCAGGACTGCGGACTCTGGATCCGCCAGTGGTGGTTCGAATCCACCCCTCCCAGCCAAAATAAAAAGGGGCTTGAAGCCCCTTTTTATTTTAAATATAGTGGATTATCAATCTCCAAATGTTCTCCTCCATTTTTTTTGCCGCGTATCAAAACTAACTCGGCCTTTTTTCCATATGCCACGCACATTTGTTGAGGCATTAATTTATTTTCAGTTAATAATGTCATGAAACTCGGAAGAATATAAGGAGAAATCACACAAACAAAAGTTCCCCTATTTTTTAAAAGAAAAAAAGCGGCTTTAATAAATTTTTCTAGTAAAAAGTGGCTTCCTTTCCTGCTAATTTTTCTAAAATGATTTGTACTATCAGAATAAAAATGATAAGGAGGATTAAAAACGACCATATCAAAACTCTCTGGCGCTAAATTTTCTCTTACATTTTCAACATCCATATTTAAAAACTCTACGTCTAAACTTTCATTTAATTCTTTGGATTTGACAGCATTCTCATAAAAAGATTTTTCTTTTTCAATTCCTACTACTTTTAATCCGTACAACTTAGCCAAACCAAAGGAAACAAAACCCGTACCACTTCCAAGCTCACAGGCACTTTTTATATCAGAAGTAGGTAATGAATACCACAAAAGAAGAACCGACGCATGAGTCGGCTTATGACCTTCAATATCTAAAATTTTGATATCTCTACCCAAATTTTTATTAAAAGGTGGAAGTTTAATCATTTTGATTTTTTACATGAACATCAATTTGAGTAAATGGAATTTCTATACCTTTTTCATCAAAAATTTTCTTAATTCTTAGAGCTAAAGCATTTACAGCATCAAAATAGGAACTTCTTTCAACCCAAAAATACACTGTAAAATCTATGGAACTTGAACCAAATTGTTTGAAGGCGATAAAATTGCTTACTCCCTCTTTTACTACTAGTGGTTCTTCTTCAATTGCTTGTTGTAAAAGTTTAACTACTGTTTCTAGATCAGAATCATATGAAACACCTACATCCATAGTAACTCTTCTAACAGGTCCGGGCCAGAATTTTGTTACTGTACCACTCCAAACTGATTTGTTTGGTAATAAAACAAGTTTACCATCAAATGTCCTTATATGACTATGATTGATTTTTATTTCCTCAACCATCCCTGAAATACCATTTACATCTACTGCTTCACCTTCGAACAATTTTCTAGTTGTTATTACAAGAAGCCCGGAAACAAAATTAGCAAGAGGTTCTTGAAGTGCAAGACCAACAACTATACTTGAAATTCCTAAACCAGTTATGTATGGAAGTAAATCAACATCCCAAATACTTAACAATATCAATATTACAAACACAGTTATAACAATACCTATTAAAAATTGAACAGTTTTTGGAGCTTTTAGATCCTTCCCTAAAGCTTTCAAAGATTTTTGCAATATTTTAACTAGGTATTTATATAAAATATAACCAACAACCAAGGTTATAACTGATAAAAGAATTTCACCCCAAGAGTTTAAAAACCATTCTTTCATTTTTTCACCTCTCTAAAAATCTATAATCAAGTTTCATTGCACTTCTTACTTTTTCCATAGTTTCTTGCGCTACTTTTCTTGCTTTTTTATTACCCTCGATTATTACATCTTTAACATAATCATCAGTTAAACTATTATACCTTTCCCATATTGGCTCTAATTTTTTCTTCATATTTTTCAAAAGTAACCTTTTACAATCTACGCAACCAATTTTTGCATTTGTACATCCATCCTTAACCCACTCGGCATCTTCCTCGGAGATTCCAAATGCTTTATGATAATCCCATACTGGACATTTTTCAGGATTTCCTGGATCTGTTTTTCTCATTCTTGCTGGATCAGTAATCATAGGCATTACCTTTTTTTTCAGCTGGTCTTCATTTGAAATTAATGGAATTGTATTTCCATAACTTTTACTCATCTTACGTCCATCAGTACCAAGTAATTTTGGAACTTTAGATAAAACAGGTTCGGGTTCAGGAAACACCTCATCGTATAAATAATTAAATCTTCTAGCAATCTCTCTTGTTAGTTCTATGTGATATACTTGGTCTTCTCCAACAGGAACGCCTTCGGCAAGATAAATCAGAATATCGGCGGCTTGAAGAACCGGATAAATTAAGAAACCTGCATTTGATAAATCTCTTTCACTAAGCTGTTGTTTTATTTCCTTATATGTTGGAACTCTTTCTAGCCTAGAAACTGAAACAAACATTGAAAAAAGAAGAGTTAACTCTGCATGTTCTTTTATTTCTGATTGAATAAAGATTGTTGATTTTTCAGGATCAATCCCAACAGCCAAATAAGATTTTACTAATTCGAATGAATTTTTAACAATTTCATCCGTTTCATTATAGTGAGTGGTCAAAGCATGCCAATCTGCAACAAAATAAAAACACTCATTACCTTTTTCTTGCAGATCAACCCATGATTGTAACGCTCCAAAAAGATGCCCAATGTGCAAACTCCCTGTTGGCCTCATCCCGCTTAGTATCCTCAAGGTACATTCCCTCCCTAATTTTTCTATTTTTTCTTCTTTTTATCTGTTTTTCCATTTAACTTCTCATAAGTTTTTTTCAATTCTTGTTCAACATAATAATTTACAGTTCCTTTTGGATAAGTACCCCTTGCTGTCATTTTTCCAGCAGGCTTTCCCATTAAAATTTCAATCGCTTCGTCAACAGTTTTAACAGTCCAAATATTAAATTTTCCATTTTTTATGTCCATCATAATATCTTTATTCAAAACTAAATTTCTTATATTTGCTTCCGGTATAACAACTCCATGCGTGCCATCCAATCCTCTATACTTGCAAAGTCTGTAAAAACCCTCAATTTTCTCGTTAACCCCTCCGATAGGTTGAACTTGACCATGTTGATTAATTGAACCAGTTACAGCTATAGATTGTTTTATAGGAATTTTAGAAATTGCTGAAATTATTGCTAAAGTTTCGGCAAGAGAAGCACTATCACCTTCAACAACACCATATACCTGCTCAAAACTTATTGACACACCAAGTGAAAACGGAATTTCTCTTGAATACTTACTACCTAAATATCCTATTAAAGTTAAAACAGCTTTGCTATGAATATTACCACTTAAATCGGATTCTCTTTGAATATCAATTATTCCTACATTACCTGCATAAGTTTTTGCGGTAATTTTTACTGGATGACCAAATGTAAAATCTCCTAAATGAATAACTGTTAGTCCATTAATTTGCCCTACTTGTTCTCCAGAAGTTTCAACCATGATTTCATATTTCTTTAATGATTCATCATATTTATCCCTGAAAAGCTTCATTCGATTTTCATGTTCTCGTATTGCTTTTTCAATATCAATTGCATCGATCATATCTGATTCTCTTAAATTTGAATAATAATCTGCTTCCATAATTAGATTAGCAATCTTCCCCATTTTCATTGATAATTTTTCTCTATTTTCAGCTAATCTCATTGAATACCAAACTACTTTCTTTAATGCTTTTGAAGTAAGTGGTTTTAAATTATTAGTTTCAACAACATTTGATATAAATGAAAAATACTGCTTGACATTTTCTAAACTAGCATCAATTTCCCAATCAAATTCAACTTTAACTTTAAACAATTTTTGAAAATCCTCGTCATATTCATATAAAAGATAATATAAATCGGGTGTTCCTATTAAAATCACTTTTAAAGAAATATCAACTGGTTCTGGTTTTAAAGTAATTGTTGGATTTATACCGTATACAGAATCAAGATTTTCAATAATAATTTTTTCAGTAAGTAGAGTTTTTTTCAATTTATCCCAAACATAAGGATTTCTTAAAATATCCTCTGCATTTAATATTAGGTATCCTCCGTTTGCTCTGTGAATGGCTCCCCCTCTAATCATTGTAAAATCAGTATATGAAACACCCATTTTTGAAACATACTCAACTTTTCCAAATAAATTAGGATAAGTTGGATTTGTTTCAAATACAACTGGAGCTCCTTCTGTTTCAGAATTATCTACTATTAAATTGACAGTTAAAATATGCTTTAAATAGACTTTTGCTTCTTCAAAATTTTTTAATTTGCTACTATTTTTAATAATATGATCTTTTATTTGTTGAAAATATTCGAGTAATTTGTCACTAAAAGAAAATTCGCTTTTTAACTCCTCAAATAATGGTTCGACAGCAAATAAAATGGCATATTTATCTAAATCATTAAATTTTTCTGCATATTCGGCATCAAGCTTCCTTAGTTGGTGAATCACCCCAGAAATTAAATGTTCTACTTTTTTAGAACTTTCTTCATACATATTCTTCAATTCTTCAGATAAATTCTCATATTGTTCTTGGGTCAATGGCTTTCCATCAAGAGCAGGAACATATACTATTCCGGTTGGAGTTAATTTAACGACAAAACCAAGTTTTAAAGCTTTCTTAGAAAGCTCTTTTAAAATACTTTCTTTTGCTTCTTTATATTCGCTCTCAATTTCTTTTCGCTTTTCTTCATATTCATCACTTTCAAAAGTTCTTTGAAGCTTTAAAATTAATTCTTCTGAAGCTTTTTCCAATTTTTCTCTTAAGTTTTTCCCCAACCCCGCTGGAAGTAAAACCGCTTTTGCTGAATAAGGATTTTCAAGATCAACTAGATATGCTAAATCTTCTTGCTTTTCCTTTTTCTTTGCAAAAGAATGGACAAATGATTCAACAAAAGACCTTCTTCCTGTACCACTAGGACCGACAACAAAAATATTATAGCCTTTTTTTTCCATAGAAAGGCCAAAATTAATAGCTTTAAACGCATTTTCCTGACCAATAAATGTTTCACAGGGACTTACATTTTTTGAACTTTTAACTTTTGGAAAAATATTATTTGGGATGACTAAATCTTTATAACTTAATTTCCTCATATTCAACACCTCGTGTCACAAACTCATAGTCCCCATTTTCTAAAGTTATTCCATATACTGCACTTCCACTTCCTGTCATAGCTGCAACTATACATTCTTTCTTCAATTTTTTAATAGCTGATACAATATCGGACCTTATTGGAAGTAAAACTTTTTCAAAAATATTGTAAGTACAGTTTTGAATGTCTTTTAAATCTCTAAGTTGATATGCTTCATATAACTTATATACATTACATTTTGCTTTACCAAACAAAGATGGCTTCAACATTTCATACGCACTCTTTGTAGAAACCCCTTTATTCATACTTAAAATTTTAACTTTATAACCTTTTATAGGTAATAATTTTTCTATAATTTCTCCTCTACCCTTAATTATTGCAGTACCACCTTCTAAAAAAAAGGGAACATCACTACCAACTTCTGCTGCAAGTAAAATTAATTGTTCTTTTGGAACATTAAACTCATCTCCCAAGAACTTTATAAAAGCAGCAGCATCTGAACTACCTCCACCTAAACCTGCTTCAATCGGAATGTTTTTTTCGAGTTCTATTTTGAATCCATAGTTTGGAGTTTTAATTTTATTTCTAAAAATTTCCCAAACTTTGTACAAGATATTATTTGGCAAATTAATATTTGATTTAATTTCAATTCCATTATCAATTTTTGAAATAATTAATCTATCATAGAGAGAAATATTTTGGAAAAGCGAAATGATTTCATGATAACCATCTTCTCTTTTACCCAATACATCTAAAAAAAGATTTATTTTTGCGTACGCTCTAAGTACTCTACTACTGCTTTGCTCCATCCTTCCATCTCCCCTATAAAATCAAGTGGAGAGTTAGTGAAAATCTCCTGAAATTTGTCTTTTTCAACTAAACCTTTGTATTTTACATCAGCAATATAGCACAATCCCACATGAACTCTACTCACAGGAGTATCGACAACATTAATAACCCCCACATAATTGAGAGTTTTTATTTCAACATCTACTTCTTCGTTTACTTCTCTTTCTAAACCAACATAAAAAGCTTCAAGAGGGTTCAATGAATCTTCTGTATTAATATGTCCGCCGACACCTATTGCCAACTTATTATGTAATCTTTTTTCTCCTTGTGCTGTAGTCCTTTTAAAAAGGAGAAATTTTCCATTTTCTCTTAAAAGAATATATGGAATAACTTGCCTTATTGTCTCATCAAATTCCGCTTTTTCCCTTTCTACAAAAAAGCCTTTTTCTTTTATTAAATTAATTATATCATATTCAGGAACCTCCACTAAACCTACCTTTCCTTCACATATCCTTTCTACATCTTCTGCAGGAACAACCAAAACTTTTTCTTTTTCATACATATTTTATCCTCCTATCCTCTCTAAATCTATTTTCAAGATATTCTTAGCAATTTCTTTATCAATTTCAGATGAAATTACCCCTATCGCTGCAAAAATATAATATTTGTCTCTATATATTTTTACTTCCTCCTGAGGAAGTAATTCCATTGGATGGAGTTTTGAGAGGTAATTAATTGAACTTAACACTTCTTTGGCAAATTTTGAACGGCTCAAAAAACCACCGGTTCCAAATAAATACTTTACAGCGGTTAAATCTTTACCTTCAGCAACTAATTTTCTACCAAGAGGAGTATACAAATGCTTTTTAATTCCAACATGCCTTCTAATTCCTTGTTGAAAACAGAATAAAGCTAATTTTGAAATAAAATATTCATCTCTTTCTGTTTTAGGATATGGTGAAATTCGCTTAACAAGTTCGTCAAAATCAAAAAATTCTTTTCTAAGATTTTCTTCTCCAATCATTTCTATTACAGTATGGGCATTTACAAATAATCCTAAATCTCCTTCAACTGTTCTTTTAGCAACTGGTTCTGGTGAAATCATTATTTCCTGTATTTCACCACTTCCTTCAGTAACTGAATCTACATCAGTCGTAGCTCCTCCAATATCAACTGTCATAACATCTCCAAACATCTCTGAAAGTAACTCTGTTGCCTTCATTACGGCCCCAGGTGTCGTATGAACTTTGTAATCAACAATATCATAAATTTTTTCCATTCCAGGAGCTTTAGTAATATGTTCAGCGAAGACTTCTTTAATTATATTTCTAGTAGGTTCTACATTTAATTCATCAATTTTTGGATAAACATTTTCAGTAATAAAAACCTTTTTGCCTGCACTAGTTAAAATGAATTCGACCTGTTCAGCAGCCGCAACGTTTCCTGCAAAAATTATTGGAACATCTAAATCAAGTTTAGCTAATAATTTCGCATTATGAATTACTGTTTCTTTTTCTCCGTAATCTACACCACCAGCCAAAAGAATCAATTTAGGTGAAATTTCTTTAATTTTATGCAACTGAAATTCATCCATTTTTCCAGCTGTAACATATTTAATGACTGCTCCAGCTCCTAAAGCAGCCTCTTTTGCTGCCCTTACCGTCATATCATAAACTAAACCATGTACAGTCATTTTTAATCCACCTGCTGCACTACTTGATGCAGCAAACTTATTCCAGGTTAAATTCTTTTCACCGATTTTCTCTTTTAATTTTTTAATCGCATTTTCAATTCCAATAGTTACGTCTCCTTCATTGACGGTGGTCCAATGCTCACCTTGACCAATTATTTTAACTTTTTCCCCTAAACCATCAAATGCAGTAATTACAGTTGTAGTTGAACCAATTTCGGCAAATAACAGATCAACTTTCAAAAAATCACCCCCATTTGATTTTATCATGAAATGAGTTTATCAAAAAATATTTTTCTTGCATAATAGACGTGTTATAGAGTATAATTTAAAAGGGAGGTGGGAAAATGAAAATCACATTTTTGGGTCATGCTGCTTTTTTAATTGAAGATAAAAAAAATATCATTATTGATCCTTTCATAACCGGAAATCCAGCATATCCAAATAATTTTACATTGCCTCAAATAGATTACATTCTTGTAACTCATGGCCACGGTGATCATATAGGAGATACTGTTGAAATTTCTGAAAAATATGGTGCCACAGTCATCTCAAACTTTGAAATATGTAATTACCTCCAATCAAAAGGAGTTAAAAAAATACACCCTATGCATATTGGCGGTTCTAAAGAATTCGATTTTGGAAAATTAAAAATGACACCCGCTCTTCATGGATCAGGAATTATAGAAAATGGAAAAATCATTTATGGAGGAAATCCTGGTGGTTTTCTAATTTCCGCCGAAAAGTCTGTATATCATGCTGGTGATACTGGCCTTACAAAAGATATGGAATTAATAAAAGGAGTAGATGTTGCATTGTTACCAATTGGTGGTAATTTTGTTATGGATGTAAATGATGCAGTAATCGCTACCGAAATGATTAAACCTAAAATAGTTATACCAATGCACTATAACACCTGGGACGTAATTAATGCTGACGAAGAAAAGTTTAAAATGTTAGTTGAAAAATTAGGTATTAAATGTGTAATCCTAAAACCAGGAGAATCTTTGGAGGTATAAATGAAAAAGACTTTTATTGTAATCTTTATTTTTGTATGTGTATTTTCATTTTCATTAAAAATTCCTAAATTTGTTGGAATTAATGATGAATACTTTGAATTTGATGGCTTAAAAGCTTTTTTTGATGGTAATGAAATCACAGATAATGTGATCAATGGTCTTGATTTTGAAGAAGGAGCTCATTCCTTAAGGCTTCTTGGTCAATATGAAGAATTTATTTTTAAGATTACTGTAGATACAATTCCTCCTTCAGAAACAATTTTTAACTTAAAAGATCCCAGCTTGGCAATCTTTGACAACGAAAATGAAGTTGTACAGGTTGATTTTAATTCAAGAATAGATTTTTTCAAAAAAAGTTTAAATAAAAATTTTGAAAGGTTAGACAATACACCTGTAGTTGCATGCAGTAAAGATGAGGCTGGAAATATTGGTGGGTTTGTTTATATTAAACCTAGTGTTAGCAATATTACTCCCATTGATTCTCAGACACCTATTGGTGGAATCAACAACAAAATGATTTTACTCTCTTCTAAATCTCCTTATAAAGCCATTGGAAAAATAATTATTCCAGAACATTCTACCTTGTTTTTTGAACCAGGAGCAGAACTAAAAACTGTAGGTACAGCACAAATTTTTGTTAAAGGTAATTTATTTATTCCTCAAGGTTCTATTATATCTGGTAAAATTGATATTTCTTTACAACAAAATGGAACAATTTACTTAAATACCTCTTTATTAAATGGAAACATTAACTCTGATGGTGGGAAACTATTGTTTATTGAAAAATCAAAACAAAGCAATATTAACATTAAAAAAACCAATGTCGTAATAATAAAAGATTCAAACATTGATAGTATGACTACTCAATTTTCCCCACTTGTTGTTGTTGAAAATTCCACTATAACAAATTTGAATATTTCTAATTCAAGACTTGTTATTATTAACAATTCAAAAATAGAAAATCTTTCGATTGATGGTTTTTCAAATGTAAATGCATATAATTTAACATCCTACGCATTAAATATTGACAACTTTTCCAACATTAAACTTGTAAATTCAGGGATCTTGAATGCTAATATAAATAAAATTTCATATTTGCGTTCAAAAAACACGTTATTTGAAAATCTATCTCTCTCAAATTTTTCAGTTGCAAAAGTATATAAAACTTCTATTCATAAATTAACTTTATTCAAATCTAAATTTTCAAAAAGATTTTCCTCTTATATTGATATAGTTAAAGACAACTCTTCAATTTTATTAGATTATTAGAAAAGGAGTGGAAATATGGATTGTGTTTTTTGTAAAATTATTAATAATGAAATTCCCTCTGAAAAACTGTATGAAGATGAAGATTTCATTATTATAAAGGATATTAATCCAGTTGCTCCTATTCATCTTCTTTTAATATACAAAAAACATGTACCTACAATTAATGAACTCTGCGAAGATGATAGTAGAAGATTCTGGAAGATATTTGAAATAATTAAAAGCATTTCAAAAAAGCTAGGGTTTGATGAATACAGATTAGTCGTTAATAATGGCAAATCTGCTGGCCAGGAAATACCTCACATTCATTTTCATATAATTTCTGGCAGAAATTTTGGAAAAATTGGTTAGGAGGCGAATAAAATTAAAGCAATTGTTTATTTACCAATAAAACCTGAAATTGCAAAGTCACAAAATTTGCCCGTAAAACTCCCTGTACTTGTAGAAGATTTACCTCTTATAACTGAGATGGACAAAATTCCTTTGGAAATTATTATAAGAGGTCTTGAAGCCCAGTATGAAATAGAAAAAAGTGAATACTGGAAAAGCTATTTAGTTTATTTTTACTACGAAGCATTTAAAAAGAACTTAAATGAAAACAAAATAGAACAAGCTAAAGAATTTCTTGAAAAAGCAAAAAATTTAATGTACGACTATAGATATCACTTTTATTATGGTCTCTTATTTTCTAAACTTTCTGATTATGACAACGCAGAAATAGAAATGAAGCGTGCTATTTCGATGAATCCAAATTTTTACTTAGCTTATTACGAACTAGGTAATATTCTATATCTTAAAAAAGAATATGATGAAGCGATAGAAATGTATATGAAATCATTTGAATTAAACAAGGAATTTTCATTACCACTGTTAAAAATTGGCGATGTTTACTTTGAAAACGAACAATTTCATGATGCTGAAGTTGCATATAAATCAGCATTAAAAATTGAAAAATTACCAGAAATTTATTTAAGACTTGGCGTCTTATATAATACAAGATATCAATTTGAGAAAGCTGAAAAAGCTTTTAGAGAAGGTTTGTCTATAGAATATAAGCCAGAAATTGCTTATAATTTATCTTATACACTTACTAAACTTGGGAAACATTTTCAGGCTTTACAACTTTTAAAAGAGCTTGTCAATAATTATCCAAGTCCAGAAGTGTATAACGAACTAGGCCTTTTACAAAAACATTTAGGTTTTTACGAAGAAGCTGAAGAAAACTTAAAACTTGCTGGTGATGAATTTAAAGAAAATTATTTGAAAATTCAACTTTTCACTAAAGGTTTAAAACAAGAATTGGTTGAAGAAATAAAAGATGTTGATCCTGATTACTATGAATTTTTAAAAAATGTTCTAAAAGAAAAAGAACATATAGAACAAAAATTAGAAAAGGTTCAATTTCCATTCGAAGAGGAATTAAATATTATATTTGATATTACTGACGATGAAGGAGAAATAAATTTAGATGAATTTATGTTTAAACTTGAGATAAAAGAAATAGGCGAGAAAAAAAAGGAATTTTTAAGATATATTCCATACATTATTTCAAGCATGTATATTGTTGGTGCAAATCCAATTTTAATAGAAAAAAATGTAACCAAAATTTCCATTTCACTATTTGGTGATGGCGAAGGTCTTGTCTTAGCAAAAACTCTAAATTCATTTTATCAATCTTTCTTATTCACTCATGATCCTATTGATTTTATTCTAGAAAAAACTTTAGAAATAATTTCTGAATTTCATTTTCCTCTCTCAAAACAAATTGCAGATTTACTTGAAAATGGATTAACATCCTTGGATGATTTTATTGAAAACTTTCAGGTTCCAAATAACATTTCAGAATTTATCCTTCAGCTTTTTGAATTATTTAGTTATAATCCCCACACTGAAGAAATTGATAATATCCCTGAAAAATCTCTCAAGGAGTTTTCTAAATTTTTGCTTAGCATTTAAAATTCTTTAATTTCCTTAAAACATTTATTTATATAACTTTTGTCTTGTAATAAAAATTAAACTAATTTAACTTTCTTACTTGACACTAATTTTGAGATGTGATATTATTTTTTTGTATAGAAGATTGGGGAGGTGTTAATATGGCAGATGTTGAAAAAATTAGAGAGCTTATTGCTGAACAACTTGGAGTAGATGTTTCTGAAGTAACTGAAGAGAAAAACTTAGTTGATGATTTAGGCGCTGATTCTTTGGATATGGTTGATCTTATTATGGCTTTCGAAGATGAATTTGGAATTAAAGTAGATGATTCCGACTTATCCAAAATCAAAACTGTTAAAGACGTTATTGATCTATTATCTCAAAGAATATAAAAATTATTAAGATGGTAACTACACATTGAAAACAATAAATGAAATTCATAAGAAACACCCCCGAAAGTGAAAAAAAAACATAACTTTTGGGGGTGTTTTTTTTACAAAGAAAAATATGGAGTTTCCTTGTTTTAATAATTTAAGAAAAGATTCAGATAAGTATTACTCTACAAAGCAAATGCAGCAATATTTATTAAGACTTATCAAGTATTATTAAAAGTATAATAAATACCCATCCTGATTTAATTGGGATGGGTATTTTAATTTTTTTAATTATAGTTGGTACTAACGAAATCAAAACAATTGATACAAATTAAAAAGAAAGCATTACCCATACAACGCGCTGGTGAAACGATTTTGTGAAAGTATAAGATAAGTGTCTTTTAAACAAAAGTTTTTGATTTTTGAAACTTCTAAAACAACTAGTATGAAAAATGATAAGAATTGGTTTAAAAAAGGTATAATAGTTAATAGTTAGTAGAAAGGAGTTGTTAAAATGGATAGAAGACTAGATTTCGAAATTAGGCACTTAAAAAGGCTTCTTGGAGAATTAATACCATATTCCATTTCAAATAAGACACCAATATCAAATTGGAAATATTTTGATAAGAAAATTAAAATTCCATATATCTGGGATGATACAAACCTTCCAGCAATTTTTTCAACTGAATTAATTCTAAATCAGAAAAATCACACCTATCTATCTGGTTGGTTCGGTGGAGAAAGTCTTGTAAAAATAGATGGAAAACCTTATGGAGAAATAAATATTTATCATACTATGATTGATTTAACTCCATTTTGTGATGGAAAAAATCACAGAATTGAAATTGAAACTGTTCCTAGATCTCTTTTTGGTAAAAAAGAAAATCCAATTTTTAAAGAGGCATTCTTAATAGAATTTGACAAAGAAATAAAAGATGTTATTTTATACGTCAATAATGTCATACAACTTTGCGAAGAAACCCAAAATAAACCTTTAATAAAAAGATTAATAGATTTAACAAATTCTTTTTTATATAAACTAAACATACCTCATTCTACAAATGAATTTATTTCAAAAGTAAAGGAAAATCCCACAATAGAATATGATGTGACAACTACTTGGTCTACATTAGATTTTTCGCCTTCATATGGAATTTCTAAAGATTTAAAAAAAGAAATAATTAAGAATTTCTTTATTTATAAGAAAAAAATTGAAAAGCTAAAAAACGTATTCCCCAAAATTGGAAAAGTATACTTAGTAGGCCATGCTCATATTGATTACGCCTGGCTCTGGCCTATAGAAGAAACAAAAAGGAAAATAATTAGAACTTTTTCAAATTCTGTGCAACTTGCAAAAAAATACCCCTATTTTATTTTTTCACAATCATCTGCTCAAATGTATGAAGATATTGAAAATGAATCTCCTGAAATTTTTGAAGAAATAAAAAGCCTTATTAAATCAGGGAACTGGGAACCTGTGGGTGGAATGTGGGTAGAATCAGATTGTAATATTCCCAGTACAGAATCACTAATAAGACAATTTTATTATGGTCAAAAATATTTTATTCAAAAATTTGGAATTAAATCTAAAGTCTGTTGGCTTCCCGATGTTTTCGGATTCCCATGGACTTTACCCCAAATTCTAAAAGAAGCAGATATAGAATTCTTTTTAACCACGAAACTTAATTGGAATGAAACAAACGAATTTCCTTATGATATTTGTGTTTGGCGCGGAATAGATGGTAGCGAAGTTATATATCATAGCTTTAACAATGAAGAAGGAGGATATGGTGGAAAAATTTCTCCTAAAACAATTTATAGTACCTGGAATAATTTCAAACAAAAAGATCTTTCCTCTTTCACTATGGTTTCTGTTGGATACGGTGACGGCGGTGGAGGACCCACTGAAGAAATGTGCGAAAGTTATACAATACTTAAAAATTTTCCAGATATACCAAATCTTAAATTTTCAAAAATTGAGGATTTTTGCAAAAATTTAAAAGAGGAAATTTCAGATAAAAAAGTTCCAGTTTGGGATAATGAATTGTATCTTGAACTTCACAGAGGAACTCTATCTTCTCAAGCAAGGATAAAAAAATTGCACAAAGAAGCTGAACGTCTGCTTTTTGAAGCTGAAGCTTTAAACGCTTTGTTCAAGCTTAACAAACAAGATGAAATTGATAAACTTTGGAAAAAAGTACTTACCTTAGAATTTCATGACATAATCACCGGATCATCAATTAAAGAAGTATATGAAGATGCAGAAAAAGACTTGAATAAGGTTATATATTTCCTAAATGAACTTATAAATTCCATTCCTTTGTATAAAAAAGATAAATACCTGACAATATTTAACCCTGCATCATTTAAACAAAAATTAAAATTTGAACTTCCTGAATATCTTAATTTAAAATATAATGGCAAACAATTAGACTGTATAAAAACATACGATGGAAAATATTTGTACAGTCTTGATGAATTTGTAGAGCCGTTAAGTCTAATTGTTCTTGAAATTGAAGAATCTAAAAACGAATTTACTTCGTTCAATTATTCAGATAATACTCTTGAAAATAAATACATAAAAGTCTTAATTAATAAAGATGGAACTTTTAATATCTATCACAAGTTAACCAATAAATGGTTGTTTAAGGACAAGGGAAACATTCTGATGGTTTACAAAGATATTCCTTATTTCTGGGAAAATTGGGATATAGATATTCATCATACTCTCTCTGGAACTCAGATTAAAGCCGATACAATTGAAATTGTTGAAGAAAATAATTTAAGAAAAATAGTAAAAGTAAACTACAAATTCGAAGAAACAAAAATAACACAATATTATATAATCTGGAATGATTCAGATGTTGTAGATATAAAAACAACAATTGATTTTCATCATAGGCGTTGTGTTTTAAAAGCAATCTTTCCAACAAATGTTCTTTCAAGATTTGCAAAATTTGATTTAGATGGCGGTTATATTGTTAGAGCAACCCACCAAAATACCAACTTTGAAAAGGCAAGATTCGAAGTTCCCGCTCACAGGTGGGTTAATCTTTCACAATATGACTTTGGGATCTCAATTATAAATGACGGAAAATATGGCCATAGTGTTATTAATTCCACAATTAGCTTAACTCTTGTAAAAGCGGGAATTTATCCTGATTTCTTTGCTGACGAAGGAAAACACGAGTTTTCATACGCAGTTAAACCAAATGAAAAGGAAAATATTTTAGAAGTTATAAATGAAGCAGATATATATAACAAACCTTTGAGAGTTTTGAGGGGAAAACCATCTAAAAAAATACCAAGAATAAGAATTTCTAAAGACAACTTTAAAATACTATCATTTAGAAAAATCGGAGATAATTTCATAATAAGGTTAGTTGAAACAACAGGAAGCAGTGGGAAAGTTGAAATTTCATTTGATAACGTTAAAATAAACAAAGCATTTCTTACAAACAGTCTAGAGGAAATTAAAAAGGAACTAAAAATTAAAAACAATTCTATACAAATAGAATTTAAACCATTTAAAATTTATACTTTTTTGTTTAAATAAATCATTCTAAAACTACAATTTTAGCATCAATTACACCTAAAGAATTAAAATATAATAAAACATCTAAAATATTTTCAGTAGACATTCCTACTTTCTTTAATGCATTAACTAAATCTAAAACAGTAGAATTGTTTGAAACATTTATTTCGTAATTACCAGTCATATAGGTTATGGCTTTAACTTTTTCCAATCCCCCATATAGAATTTCTAAATTATTTTTCTTTATTACAATTATGGGGACTTGACTAGGTATTACTTCGATCTCTTCAATTACTGAAAGAAAACCTATTAAATCATTTTTAAATACTTCTGGTATTTTTAGCTTTATAGCCTCTTTATCATAAACCTCAGCAATGTTTTCATCAAACTTTTTGTTTATTGCATCAGACACAGCAATTGTATCTAAAAATTCTACTGGTTTCAAAGTAATTGTCAAAGTATCTGGATTAAAATCAACTTTTGGAAAATCTTTAATAATTGTCCCACCATTTTGTATCTTTCCATTTACGTTAAATCTACTATTTTCAGTATTGAAAGACAAAACCTGCCCTTCGGCTTTAGCATATATAATATTATCTGCTCCATAAAGATCCGTACTTAGTAAAAAGCCATTTTCTATATTTTTGGCATTACCAACAGCATATAAATAGACATCGATTTTCATACCAACTTTATAATATGCAGGTATATCTGCTAATACCATAACTAATGCAGTATTTGTAGATTTTAAATCATCTTTTGGAATTGAACTTCCATATTTTTCCAGCATATTTAATATTGTCGGAGAATATGAATATCCATCGTCTCCCATACCGTTAAGTCCAACTACTATCCCCATTCCAAAAAGTTGATTATCTCTTGCTCCTCTAAATGTTGCAATATCTTTTATTCTAACTATTCCAAATGAGATTGTAATCAAAAAAATTGTAATAATCAGTAAAACAAGTGCTTTTTTCATCTTTCACCTCATTTTAAAATAAATAATTTCGGACCTTCTTCTATGATTCCCACAACAATTTTGCCTGTTTCAATATTTATTGCTTTTACAGCTTCTCCGACATCTCCATCTTCTAAAAGCTTAAATTTTGCCTTTACTAATACTCCATTTACTATTACATAACCTTCGATTATTTGATTTTCAACTGTATATGGAATCTTTTGAAGATATTCTTTGAATATTGGCTCACCTGCTTTAAAATTTTTCTTAGCAACAAGTGGTAATTCTGTTAACTTTATATTCGTACCAAACATATTTAAATCGTTTATATATGTTTCCATTACACTCTCAGGAGTAACCAATTCTCCAAAATAAATATCCCTTGTAGCTATATATACTTTTTTCAAGTGTTTTGCAAAAATATTTATACTATACAAACCAACCAAAGTATCATTTTCAAACAAATTAAATTTGACAATAAAGGTACCTGTTTCGTTACTTATAATATCTATTGAAAAATTATCATGTTTAGTAATTGTTCCATTAAGTGAAGTTATAGTTGCTTCACTTTGAGTAGGTAATTTTGATAAAACACTTTTCAAGGCAATTTCTTTAGCAAGTTCTTCAGTTAGTGTAGATGGATTCTGGCTTTTAACGTTTGAAATCCAAATTGTTCCAGTAGTAGGTGTCGCAGTTATATCTGTAGCAATCTTAGAAAGCTCAAATAAAACATATCGTATGTCTAAATCAAAGGCCTTGTTATCAGGCAAAAATACTAAATTGATATTTTTCAAAGTGTCTTCTTCAATACCATTAAAAGTTGCAGTTAAATCAAAAACAGTTACAACATTTGTTGTAACTGTAGATTGCGTTAAGAACTCTATATTCAATGAAAATAAACTAGAAATAACTAGCAACAAGCAAATAAAGAATAACTTTCTTAACATTTATATATCAATCTCCTTAACCTGAAGTGCATGTCTGAATATAAATTCTCTTCTGCTGTCCGGATCACTACCCATTAACATTTCAAACAATTCGTCTGCCTCTTCTGCGTCTTCTATAGCAACTTTAAGCAATTTTCTTGTTTTTGGATCCATAGTTGTTTCCCAAAGCTGTTGCGGATTCATTTCACCAAGACCTTTGTATCTTTGTATTTCAATTTTTTTATCTCCAAATTGCTCTTTAAGTTTTTCTAATTCTTCATCAGAGTAGAGGTAATATGTTTCTTTACTTACTGTTAATTTATATAAAGGTGGCTGAGCAATATATATTCTTCCATCTTCAATTAAAGGTTTCATATATCTATAAAATAAGGTCAAAAGCAGTGTTCTAATATGCGCTCCATCCACATCAGCATCAGTCATTATAATTATTTTTCCATACCTTAGTTTAGACGTATCAAAATCGTCTCCTATTCCTGTACCTAATGCAGTAATAATATCTCTTACTTGCTCATTTTTCAAAAGCTTCAACCAGCTGCTCTTTTCCACATTAAGTATTTTACCTCTCAAAGGTAAGATGGCTTGAAAATTTCTATCCCTTGCTTGTTTTGCGGAACCACCTGCAGAATCTCCCTCAACAATAAAAAGTTCCGATTCATCTAATTTTTTTGTAATACAATCAGCCAATTTTCCAGGCAAAGAAGAGCTACCAAAAGCACTTTTCCTTTTAACCATTTCTCTAGCATGCTTTGCTGCTTCTCTTGCTTTTTTTGCTTCTAAAGCTTTTTGAATAATAATCTTTAATGTGTTTTGATTTATTTCAAAATATTCCTTTAATTTTTCCCTAACAACTTTTGCAACTGCCTCTTGTATTTCTTCATTTCCTAACTTAGACTTAGTTTGTCCTTCAAATTCTGGTGTAGAAGTCATTAAGACACTAATAATAGCAGTCATTCCTTCTCTTATATCTTCACCTCTTAATGAGGTATTTTTTAGTTGGCCTGTTTCTTTTCCTAATTCATTTATTAATCTTGTAAAAGCCGCCTTAAAACCTGTTACATGTGTCCCTCCTTCTACAGTTCTTATGTTATTTACAAAAGACACAATTTTTTCAAAATCTGAATCAGTATATTGAAAAACAAGTTCAATTTTATTCGAATTATATTCACCGGATATATGAACAGGTTCATGTATTGTTCTTTGCCCTTTGTTTATATATGCAATAAATTCTTTTAATCCACCTGTATAATGAAATGTTTTTTCGGTTCCATCTCTTTCATCTTTAAAGATAATAGTTACATTGGGATTTAAAAATGCAAGATCTCTAAGCCTTATTAATATAACGTCTGAATCAAATTCTGTTGTTGAGAATATTTCAGAATCTGGTTTAAACCTAACAATTGTTCCCCTTTTATCAGTATCTCCTAAAATCTTAACATCGGAAATTGGCACACCACGTTCATATCTTTGAAAATATATTTTGCCATCTCTGTGAACCTCAACTTCCAACCATTCTGAAAGAGCATTAACTACAGAAGCACCAACACCATGAAGACCACCGCTTACTTTATAAGAATCCTTTGAAAATTTACCTCCAGCATGCAATGTAGTCATTACAACTTCCAATGCACTTTTGCCAGTTTCCGGATGTATGTCAACAGGTATACCTCTTCCATTGTCTTCTATTTCTACACTTCCATCCTTAAAAATTGTAACTTTAATGGTATCACAATAACCTTGAAGTGCTTCATCAATACTATTATCAACTATCTCGTAAATAAGATGATGTAAGCCAGCTTTTCCAGTAGATCCTATATACATCCCTGGTCTTTTTCTTACAGGTTCTAGACCTTTTAAAACCTTAATCTGCTTTGCATTGTAATCCATTAAATAACCTCCTTAATATCTTTTTAGCTTAATCACAACCTTATTTACTGTATAAAAACCTATTTTTTTATTCAGCTCTTCTCGAATTTTTTCTTTGAAAAAATTTAATTCTGTTACGTAAATATTATCATCACACTCTATTATTACAGTACCATTATAGAAATTTTTTACTCTACAGTACTCATTAAATGGTTTACCTATAATTTTTAAAAATTCATCTTTTGCTATAACATTTACATACAATCTTTTAAATACATCATTAGTTTTCGCAAATTCTTTAAAAACATCATTTAATCTTTGCATGAATGTACCTCTCAAATTCCTCGGATAATTTTGAAGAAATTTCCTTAGAAAAATAAAATTTTCTTCCTAAACTATCAACTGGAACAATCCCACGACTTGTGTGAGTTAAAAAAATTTCATCAGCATAAAATAATTCCTTTACTTCAACTATTCTTTCTTCGATTTCATATCCATGTTCTCTTAGCATCTCAATTGTATATTTTCTAGTAATTCCTTCTAGAATACCTGATTCAAGAGAAGGAGTTATTATTCTTCCATTTTTAATTATAAAAACATTAGAAAAACTTCCCTCACAAACCTGACCTTTGCTTCCCAAAAGAATAACGTCATAAAAACTTCCTTTTTTCAATCTTGCAATGTATAAATCAGGCCTACCAATTGATTTTAAATTTGGTGGTATACTTGATGGATCAGCATGTCGAATATTAGATATATCTACATCTACTGATATAACAGGTTCATTTAAAAAATTCTCACCTAAAGAAAAAATTTTTAATGTTCTATCTACAATACCAAATATCTTAACTCTATCATATGAATCAAACTTCATAACATGTTTTTTAAATTCACTAAATGAAATTTTTTCCTGTGTAACATACGAAAGAGAATTAAGAAATCTATTATAATGTTCTTCTAATGCAAAAGGAATTCTATTATAAAACCTTATTGTTTCATATACCACTATTCCTCTGGTAATACTATTTATCAAATCCTCCAGAGACTTTTCTTTCTGCATTTGTTGAAATCACTCCTTCATCGGTTATTGCTTGAACAATAACCGAATTAAAATCGCCTAAATTCCCATAAGGAGTTTCATGATAAATATAATACTCATCATAACCATTATAAATTCCTTGTCTAAAACCTTCTATGAGCACTTTTACATTTTTACCCAAAAGCATTTTTTTATATTCTTTTGAAATTTCTTTACTTATTTTTTCAAGCTCAATTACACGTTCCTTTTTTATATTTCCAGGAACCTTATTTTCTAGATTTGAAGCAGCTGTACCTTTTCTATCTGAATATCTAAAACCATGGACTTTAGAAAACTTTACTTCTCTAACAACCTTTAATGTTTCTTCGAAATCACTTTCAGTTTCACCTGGAAAACCAACTATAATATCAGTTGTTATTGAAAATGTTGGTTCCAATACTCTTAACTTTTCAACAACCTCTAAATATTTCTTTTGATTGTATCCTCTTTTCATGTTTTTTAAAACAGCATCGCTTCCGCTTTGAAGAGGAATATGTAAGTGGTTGCAAATTTTTTCTTCCTTAACAATTGTACTTATTAATTCATCATCAATATCTTCTGGATTGATTGAACTAAGCCTAATTCGAAAATCTCCTTTTATTTTCACTAAGTTCTTTAACAAAGAAACCAGATCGTATTCTTCCCCATAACCATATTTACCAAGGTTTAAACCTGTAATTACTATCTCACGATAATCTTTTTTTATCAATCTTGCAACTTCATTAACAACTACTTCTATAGGTTTACTCCTTATTTTTGCTCCTCTAGCAAATCTTATTGCACAGTACGTACAAACATTATTACAACCATCTTCTACTTTAACAAAAGCTCTTGTTCTCTCGGCTAAAGAAGAGTTAATAATTTCATTATCTATTTGATCATCAAACCAGTATTTTTCATCTACCAACAATCCAACTTTATCAATGTAAAGATGAATGTCCTTTTTTTCTTTATTTCCTAAAACTAAATCAACACCTTCATTCTTTAATTCTTCATATCCTAGTTGAGAATAACAACCGGCCGCTATAATTTTCGAAGCCGGAAATTTCTTCTTCAATCTTCTTATTTCTTGCCTTATTTTTCTTGTAGCTTCAGCTGTAACCGCACATGTATTTAAAACAAATACATCAGACTCAATTTCTCCATTAACTACAACAAAACCAAGATTTTCGAGCTTTTCTGTCATAAGCTCGGTTTCATATTGATTTAACTTACATCCATATGTGATTATGCTGATTCTCATTAAATTGTATTCTCCTCCTCTGAAACAGCTTCCAAAATACGCATTCTTGTAATTATTCCAATTAGTTTGTCCTCTTCATCTACTACTGGTAAAATTTTTAAATTATGTCTTATCATCAAATCTGCCGCATGTAAAAGTGGTGTTGATTCTTTTATGACAATAGCTGGTTTCGTCATAATTTCACTCACTGGTTTATTAGAAATCTTTTTAAGATTTTTAACAAATTGATTCAAATCAGGTATAAATGAAGCTGATTGAAGTAATGCAAAATAGCTAGGAAGAGATGCTCTAATAATATCATTTTCACTTATAAAACCAACCACTTTAAAATCCTCGTTAATAACTGGAACACCACTAACTTCCTGCCTTGATAAAATTTTTAAAACTCTAGCAACAACTTCGTCTTCTAGAACGGCAGTTATATCTCTAATATAAAAATCCATAACTTTCATTTCATTCCACCCTTTCAATTTTAAATTTATCCATAGCTTTTTCAATATCACTTAATTTAGGCGGAACTTTTCTCTTATACCAAGTTTTAGCAAGAGCTGCTGCATAACCATATTTCGCTATTTCAATCAGATCGTTGGTTTTTAAATATTTATGAACCATCGCAGCCATATACGTGTCTCCAGTACCAAGCAAATGAGAATGTTCAATTGGTACAAGAGGTTTTATAAACCACACCCCATCTTCTGTTACAACAATGTCGTAATCAATTTTATAAGATAACACGGCCATCTTTACACCATATCTAATCGCTTCTTTTCCGGCATCAATATAATCTTGCTCTGAGTTCAAGGCATTTCCAAATAATCTTTTTTCGCGTCGAAAATCTGGCCTTAAAATTAATGGAGCAGAAATTTTTAAAGATTCTGAAACTATTTCATCTTTTGCTTCCCAAAAAACAATTTTATTGCTTTTTCTAGCGATTCTTGTTAATTCACCATATATGCTATTTGGTACACCACCAGGAACACTTCCAGAAATTACTATTAAGCTAACATTTGGAACCATTATACTAAATCTTCTCATAAAGTGCTGAAGATCATCTATTGGAATCACAGGACCTGAGGAATTTATTTCAGTTAAAGTGTGATTTTTTTCATCTATAATCGCTATATTCTCACGTATTTCTTCTTTAATATGAACAAAATTAGTAGTAATAAGATTACTCGTTTTTCTTAATTCAGAAAGAACAACTTCCCCCAAATATCCACCAATAAACCCCGTAACAATAGTTTTCACTCCAAATGTAGCAAGATCAACAGCAACGTTTATCGCTTTACCCCCAGGTGTCATTCTAGAATTTTCGGGATTTAATCTATGTAATTTATCAACAGTAAAATCGCTAATATAAAACTCCCTGTCTAAAGCAGGATTCATACATACTGTTAAAATAGCCAAAATATCACCTCACTATTGTGAATTCCTCAGGTTCACCTTCAAATTCAATTTTACCATTTTTCATGAAAATAAACAAATCGGCAATAGGCAAGAAACGTTTAAAAAAACGGGTTGCAATGATCAAAGATTTGTCACCAGAAAGGAGTTTTTTCTTTAAAATGAGGGACAATTTTTGTAGGTGATCATCATCAAGATGATCTAAAATACAATCAAAAATTACAAGTTTTGTATCCTTAAGGTAGGAAAGAAACAAAAGTACGAAAATTTTTTCTAGAACGTATAATTCGGAAAGCTTTGTTTTAAAACCATTGTAAAGGCTCTTTAAAAGATCAAAATCGTCTAATAATGAAGTGTATTCTTCAAAAGGAAGGAATCCTTTTCCAATAGCAAGCTCCATAAGTTCTCCGAATGTTAAATAATCCAAAGCTTCAAAAAAATTTGTATCAGTATAAAATACTAAATTTCTCAATTCTTTAATATCATACTCAAACAAATCCTTATCTTCTAAAAATACTTTTCCATCATATCTTATTTCATCAAATATCTCTTCGTTTAGCCTTGCAAAAGAACGCAAAAGCGCTGATTTACCAGAACCTCTAGGACCATATAGAACTAGTATATTTTTCTCCTCTAATTTAAAAGTAATATTTTCGAACAACTTAGCTTTATTAGCAAAACCAGTAAAATTTTCTACCTCAAGAACTTTCTTTTTTTGGCTTTTCATCAGTATTCACCATATCCTTCAACCTATTTTCTAATTCTTTCTTTGCATCTTTATTTCCAGAAGAGGATAATTTTATTAGATCAATTTGAGATAATATTTTCACTTTTTTAGTCATCAACTGCCACCTCTCTTTAATCTTTTCAGTATTATTCTACTCTATTTTCTTTAAAACTTTTTGTATTAAAAATTACACTTTAAAAAATTTGTTTACAAAATAGTTTATATTTACTCTTTCTCGCTTTTTTAAAAATTTCAAAATCGCTTTAAATAAATCT
This sequence comes from Thermosipho sp. (in: thermotogales), assembly GCA_030153605.1. GTDB lineage: Bacteria > Thermotogota > Thermotogae > Thermotogales > Fervidobacteriaceae > Thermosipho_A. The sequence continues at coordinate 535 of JASKLO010000006.1, read as the reverse complement.
TTTATATAAACATGATTCTTTAATAATCATTTCAATTTAATATTTATTTATCTAATGAGGAAAAATACTATTTTCAAAACGTCTTGTTAATGATATAATCATTAAAACCATAAAAAGGAGAGCTATTTTGAAAGACTTTGAAAATAAAGAGGAATTTAAAAAAGGAGAAGAAATTGCTAATGCAATAACTCATGGAATTGGAGCATTGTTAAGTATTAGTGCTATTGTTCTATTAGTAATCTTTTCACACAAAAACCCATCAAAGTTAATTAGCACCACTATATATTCTTCAACTCTTTTTATTCTTTATCTTTCCTCTACTCTATATCATTCTATGACAAATAAAAAGGCAAAAAATTTATTCGAAATTTTCGATCACGCCAGTATTTTTCTTCTAATTGCAGGTACATATACTCCTTTTGCCCTTACTGTATTAAATGGATATATGATATTATCTTTTACTGTCAGATGACCAAAAAAAGGGCTGTGCGCTGCGGCACATATCCTACCTTTCTGTGTTCGGGCGGCAGCATGG
>JASKLO010000046.1 GCA_030153605.1 Thermosipho sp. (in: thermotogales) | reverse complement strand
AACCACTTCCTTTAATTAAGTCTGCTTTATACGAATTGAGGCAAATGTTTGTAAAGAGATTTTATAAGGAGACACAATTCTCTTGACAAGTGTCGAAAAGAAATTTATCTTTTTGTTGAGAAAAAACTTTTCGGTAACTTAGATAATAAATATAATATTAATTTAAGCTAGAAAAGAGAATATGAAAATACTTTTTATTTTCGGTACTCGTCCTGAAGCAATTAAGATGGCTCCTGTGATTAAAAAATTTGAAAAACATAACGAATTTGAAGTTAAAGTATGCGTCACAGCGCAGCATAGAGAAATGTTGGATCAGGTATTAAATTTTTTTGACATAAAACCTGATTATGATTTAAACATAATGAAACCAAATCAAACTCTTTACAATATAACAGCAAGTATAATTAAAGAATTAGAAAAAGTAATAAAAATAGAAAAACCAAGCCTAATATTTATTCAAGGTGATACTACTACTGCATTTGTAGGTGCACTTGCAGGGTATTATGCAAAAGCGAAAATAGCTCATATAGAGGCAGGTTTAAGAAGTTATAACAAATATTCTCCGTTTCCTGAAGAGATGAATAGAGTTTTAATTGGACATCTTGCAGATTACCATTTTGCTCCTACAAAAAAAGCAAAGGAAAATTTGTATAAAGAAAACATTAAGAAAAATGTTTATGTTGTTGGAAATACAGTAATAGATGCTTTATTTTTAGGTTTAGAAATTATAAAGAAAGAAGGTGAACAAAAATATTATGAATATTTTAATTTTATTGATTTTTCAAAAAAAATAATTCTTGTAACCGGACATAGGCGAGAAAGTTTTGGAGAGCCTTTTAAAAATATATGTTATGCAATAAAAGAAATAGCTGAAAATTATGACGATGTAGAAATTGTGTACCCTGTACATTTAAATCCAAATGTTAGAAAACCTGTGTATAAAATTTTAAAGAGTAATAAAAGGATACATCTCATAAAACCATTATCGTATCCTTATTTTATTTGGCTTATGAATAAATCTTATTTAGTACTAACAGACTCAGGTGGGATACAAGAGGAAGCTCCTGCCTTAGGTAAACCTGTTTTAGTTATGAGAGAAATAACTGAAAGGACAGAAGGTATAAAAGCGGGAACAGCTAAACTTGTAGGAACTGACAAGGAAAAGATAATAAAAGAAGTATCTGTCTTATTAACTAATGAAGTTGAGTATAATAATATGGCAAAAGCAATTAATCCTTATGGAGATGGAAAAGCAAGTAATAGAATAAGAGATATAATAAAAGAGGTACTTTGATATATGAAGAAAAAAATGTTGTATGTTATGCATATTGATTGGAATTGGATAAAACAAAGACCGCAATTTTTAGCTGAAGAATTGGCAAAATTTTATGATTTAACTGTTGTCTATACTTATGGGTATAGAAGAAAATTATTAGTACATAATCAAAAAAACAATATAAACAGGTTTGTTGCTTTATATAGATTACCTCACCAAAGGTTTAGAAATACTTTGTTTGGTAGGATCATTAATGACACAATTTTAAAATTGCAATTTCGAATGTTTGATAATAATTATGATTATGTTTGGTTAACTTCACCAACATATGTTAATTTTATAAAGAATAGATTTAAAAAAAGTAAAATAATTTATGATTGTATGGATGATAATATTGGAATAAAAGATGATATTGAAAGAAATAAAATTCTTAAATTAGAACATGAACTTCTTAGTATAGCAGATATAGTTTTTGTCAGTAGCGATAACTTAAAAAATGTAATAAAAAAAGAGGCTACAAGAAAGAAATTTATGTGATAAATGAATGCTATTTCTTCAGGTCTTATTCGTGAATTTGAAAATAGTTATATAAATACAGATAATACAGATAATAATTATATAGTTAAAAATAAAAAATATTTTAAACTGCTTTATGTTGGAACGATATCATATTGGTTTGACTTTGAAAAGATTTTAAAACTTTTGGATGATTTGCCTAATATTACCGTTACTTTAGTAGGTCCCTGTGAAGTCGATATACCTAAGCATAAAAGACTTATTTATAATGGGATTATACCTCATAGTAATTTATTATCATTTGTTAAAGATTATGATGTATTAATCATGCCTTTTATCTTAAATGAATTAATTTTGTCTGTAGATCCAGTAAAAATATATGAATATATTAGTTTTGGTAAAAATATAGTTTCAATTTATTATAAAGAGATGGAGAAATTTAGAAAATTTGTTTATTTCTATAATGATTATAAAGATTTAAAAAATACTATCGAATTTTTGACAAAAAATAATTATCTTAAATTTTCAAAACGGGAAGCTCTTCAGTTTCTCATGAAAAATACATGGGAAATACGGGCTAAAAATATTTTCCAAATATTGGAAGCTTATAAATGAGTAAAATATCCTGTGTTATCCATACATATAATTCAGAAAAATATTTAAGGGAATGTTTATCAAGTGTAGAATGGTGTGATGAAATTGTAATTATAGATATGTACAGCACTGATAGAACAATAGAAATTGCTCAAGAATTTGGAGCAAAAATTTATATGCACGAATATCTTGGTTATGCAGATCCTGCTAGGAATTACGGGTTATCTAAGTGTTCGTATGATTGGATCTTGGCTCTAGATTCGGATGAATTAATCCCGAAAAAATTGAAAATAAGATTGAAAGAAATAGCAGATAAAGATATTTTTGATGTAGTATTGATTTCAAGACGGAATTTCTTTTTTGGAAAAGAATTACTAGGAGGAGCTTGGGGATATGATCAAGATGTCATAGCGCGTTTTTTTAAAAAAGGATTTCTCACCTATGGCTCGGAAGTACATAATTTTATAAAAATAAATCCAAAAGCAAGAGTAGGTAAAATTATTGATAAAGAGTCATCCATAATTCATTTTAATTACAATAGTGTTCGGCATTTTATTGAAAAATTAAATACTTATACTGATTTCGAAACCTTTTCAACAAAATATAACTATAAAGGAAAACCTGCTATAAAGATACTCTATCATATTTGCCGTGAATTTTTTGGAAGATTTATATATAAAAAAGGATATAAAGATGGATGGATAGGTTTATATTTATCTTTGGCAATGGCTTTTTATCGGGCAACTGCAATTGCTAAAAGTAATTTACCTAATGAAGAAGAAGTTATTAAATTATATAAAGAACTTAGTAAAAATATTCGAGATACAAAAAATGACAATAAAGATAAATAAAATTTATATATTAAGTTTATTGTTGACATTTTACTCTTTACTTCCAGGGGTAGCAAAGGTTACAGGAAATAGCTTGTATTACTCTTTTTATATACCAATAATATTTTTTATATATTTAATTTTTAGGAAAAATAAATTATACCTATCACATATGGATATACCTTTTTTAATTTCCTTTTTTTTACTAATATTATACATACCAATATCCGTCTTTATTTTGAAAACAGTATCTTTGGAAGTTACTATTTTTGGTGTAGCAACTTTTTTAATACCTATGATTGGATACTTTTACAGTAGAATTATTCCGTTTAATTTTGTAGTTATATCAATTGTTTTTGTTGGTTTTGTTCATTCTCTTATAGCTATATTACTTTATGGTTTTTTCCCTTTACCCAGTTTTCTTGAAGATATAAGGTCAATTTTATATGAAGGAGTAATGGCTTTTAGAATGTCTAGTGTATCTGGTTCTTTAGTTTTAGGAGCATTAATGACAATAGTTTCAGTTTTTGTTTTAAATATGGTTATTTTAAGATTCAAAAAAGAGTATATTATTTTATTATTTATCTTTTATTTTGTTGATATATTTACAATGCAAAGAAGTGTTTGGATAAGTTTATTCATTTATAATATTTTAATACTTGCTTATCTTGCTATAAATCAAAATATCCAGAGCAAAAAAAAACTTTATTTAATTTTTCTGTTAATTATTTTTCCAGTTTTAATATTAATGATTATAACATCAGTTTTGGAATATTATATAGATTTTCTATTAGAGAGATTTGTTTCTCTTATAAAAGGAGAAGCAATAGAGGAGAGATCTTCATTATGGAGAAATGGACTAAATAACTTTTTATCAATTCCCTCTGGTACTGGTTTAGGTACTGTAGGACAAGTAAGAAGAATTCTTAATTTAGAAAATGATTATTTACCTGTTCTAGATGGAGATTATTTCAGGATATTGAGTGAAACTGGTATAATTTTAATTCCATTTTATATTAGATTCTTCATATACCTTGTATTAAGAGGTTTTTATTTATATAAAATGTCTATTAATAGATTAACGGTATATTTATCATTGCTGGGGTTAAGTATTAATATGATAGGATCAAATACAACAGAATTTTATTTTGTAAATTTTATTTATTGGTTAATGATGGGATATTTTTGGGACTCTAAATTTAAAAATTAAATTTAAAAATGTAGTTCAGTCGATAGGAGTATAAATGAAAATACAAAACAAAATTTATGTAATCATTGTATCTTACAATAAGGTAAATTCTGTAATTAAAGCAGTTGAATCTGTTATGAATAATGATTTAAACATAGAAATAATATTAATCGATAATAGTGAAAATATTAAAATATTCAATGGTTTGAAAAATAAATTAGAAATATATAACAACATATTTTTTATAAATAATAAAACAAACTTAGGATTTTCTAAAGCAGTTAATCAAGGAATTAAAATTGCTATAGAAAATAAAACAGATTATATTTTACTTTTAAACGACGACGCATATTTAGATAAAAATTGTCTCCCGTTGCTTATTAATGCTTTAGAAAAAGACAAAAAAGCATTATTAGCAGGACCAACCATTTTTTATGAAAAATATCCAAATAAAGTCTGGCATACGGGGGGGTATTTTAATAAACTAACTATGGGCATTGATATTCCTTATAAAAATAAAACAGTAGATTTTTCATTTTTCAAAATTCTTCAACCAAAAAAAGTTGATTTTTTAACTGGTTGTGTTCTTTTATTAAAAAAAGAAGCTATAGAAAAAGTTGGTTTTTTTGATGAAAACTTATTTTTTTACGGTGAAGATCTTGACTATTCTCTTAGAGTTAAAAAAGCAGGGTTCGAACTATTATGGGTACCTAATGCATTTGCCTGGCATGATATAGATATCATTAAATATAGAACCACACCATTTGTGCTATATAATTTAGCTAAAAGTAATGTATTAGTAAGAAAAAAATTGTTTGACAGATCTTTATTTTATTATTATTTAGTTTTACATTTTTTTCTTTATACTCCTTTTAGGATATATCAGATATTGAGAGGCTCTAAAAATTTTGAGTCTATTAAAGCATGGATAAAAGGAACAATAGAAGGATTGAAGAATGATTAGAAATATTGTTAATAAACAAAAAATTCTTTTTCTTTCTTCTCGGCTTCCATATCCGCCAATCGGTGGAGATAGGCTCAAGAACTACTGGTTACTTAAAATTCTTTCCAAACATTTTAAAGCTCATCTGGTGTCAATAGTTGAAGAAGAAATACCAAAGGAATTTTATGATTGGACAAATGAAATTGGAATTACATTTAAACTTTTTCCAAAACGAAAAACTCAATTTTATCTGAATGCTCTGAAATCACTATATAATGGTTTACCTTTACAGGTGAATTATTACTATTTCAAAGATGTTCAACAATACATAAATTCCATCTATACCGAATATGATCTGATTTTCTCAACACTTGTTAGAACTGCTAAATACGTTATGGAGTTAAATAAACCTAAAATTTTAGATATGGCTGATTCTATAGGCTTAAATTATAGAAGAAGTGCACAAAATACGAAATCAATACTTTGGAGATTTATTTATAGCTATGAAAGTGCGAAATTGTTAGAATTTGAGGAAAAATGTATTGAAATATTTGACAAAACTTTATTTTTTAATAGAGAGGAAAGAGAATTTTTTCTAAATGAAAATAAAACTGAATGGATCCCACATGGAGTAAATGAAGATCTACTAATTTACGAAAAGGTAAATCCAAATTACAAAAATTATGTTGCCTTTTTCGGAAAGATGAATTATCAGCCAAATATAGATGCTGTTTTGTGGTTCATAGATAAGGTTTTTCCACATTTAAATAAAAACATTAAATTTATTATAGTTGGAGCCTACCCTCCAAAAAAAATTACTTCCCTAAAAGATAAATATTCAGATATTGAAATTACTGGTTTTGTAGAAGATCCATATGAAATATTAAAATCTGCCTTGTGTGTTGTAGCTCCTATGAGAACAGGAGGAGGAATTCAGAATAAAATTCTTGAGTGTATGGCTTTGGGAACAGTTAATGTTGTCTCTTCCTTGGCAGCAAAACCCATAGGTGCCAAAAATATGGAACATTTTATAGTAGTTGACGACCCAAAGGAAATGGCAAATATAATAAACAATATCCATGCTCATCCTGATAAATATGAACACATCAAACGGAATGCGAGAGAATATATTAAAAATAACTTCACCTGGACCATTTATGAAAAAAAAATATTAAAGATTATTGAGGAGGTCTTATCATGATAATTCGGTCTTGTGCACCTTTAAGACTTGGGCTTGCAGGTGGGGGAACCGATGTAAGTCCCTATTCTGATTTATATGGTGGGGCAGTTTTAAATGCTACCATATCAATGTATGCCTATGCAACCCTTGAACCACGAGATGACGGAAAAATAGTTTTTAATTCAGTAGACACGCAAAAAAAAGTGGTGCTTGACTCAAATGAATACTTAGAAATTGAAGGCGAATTAGATCTTCTAAAAGGGATATACAACAGAATTGTAAGAGATTTCACTAAAACCCCCCTTTCTTTTGAACTAACAACTTATGTAGATGCTCCTCCTGGCTCTGGGCTTGGAAGTTCATCAACTCTTATTGTCGCTGTTTTAGGAGCATTTGTAGAATGGCTTAGATTGCCGCTCGGAGAATATGAAATCGCACATCTTGCGTTTGAAATAGAGAGAAAAGACCTTAAAATGGCTGGAGGAAAACAAGATCAATACGCTGCAACATTTGGAGGGTTCAACTTTATGGAATTTTACGATAACGACAGAGTTATTGTTAATCCACTAAGAATAAAACCAGAGATTATTAATGAACTTCAATTCAGATTACTCCTTTATTATACAGGCACAAGTAGACTCTCTTCAAAAATCATCGAGGCTCAAATGAAAAATGTTATTGAAAAAAAGGAAAAGTCAGTTGAAGCAATGCATAAACTGAAGGAACAAGCTATACTCATGAAGGAAGCAATACTTAAAGGTGAACTGGATAAAGTGGGAGAAATTTTAGATTATGGATGGCAGTATAAAAAACAAATGGCAGAAGGTATTACAAATCCTGTGATTGAAGAAATATATGAGACTGCTAAAAAGGCTGGAGCAATTGGAGGAAAAATATCAGGCGCAGGTGGTGGCGGATTTATGATGCTTTATTGTCCAGAAAATACAAGGTATAAAGTAATTGAAGCATTGCAAAAATTTGGCGGAGAGTTCAGAAGATATCAGTTTACAAAATATGGATTGGAAACATGGAAGGCATAAACAATGGTCAAGGAAGCAATAGTCCTTGCTGGTGGACTTGGAACAAGATTAAGAAATGTTATTAAAGATATTCCAAAGCCCATGGCTGATATAAATGGCAAACCCTTTCTTGAATATGTTTTAAAATATTTGTCACATATGGAAATCAAAAATGTGGTTTTATCTGTAGGTTATAAACATGAATCGATAATAAATTATTTCGGAAACTCGTTTTTAAATTTAGGTTTAAAATATTCCATAGAAGAAAAGCCGTTAGGTACTGGAGGAGCTATCAAAAAGAGTTTAAATTTGATTAATTCTAAAGATGTTTTTGTTTTAAATGGAGATACTATTTTTTTAGTAGATTTAAGAGATTTTTACCGCTTTCATAAATCAAAAAAATCATTCGTTACCATAGCCTTAAAAGAAATATTAAATCCAGAAAGATATGGAAGTGTAGAAATTGATGAAAAAAGCAAGATAAGATCATTCTACGAAAAGGGTATAAAAAAAGATAAAACTTTGATAAACGGTGGTATCTACATTATTAATAAAGAGTTTTTTTTATCTCAAAATCTACCATATAAATTTTCGTTTGAAAAAGATTTTCTCCAAAAGTTTTATAAAGATTTTGATTTTTACGGATATGTTTCAGATGCTTATTTTATTGATATAGGAATCCCTGAGGACTATGAAAAAGCAAAAAATGAATTTGAAAAACTTTCACTTTGACAAAAGCTGGACTTTGTTTTTAGATAGAGATGGAGTTTTAAACAAGAAAATAGAAAATGATTACGTTAGAAGATGGGAACAGTTTGAGTTTTTACCTGGTGTTATCGAAGCGATGAAGATATTAAGAGAAGTATTCGGAAAAATTATAATTTTGACCAACCAAAGAGGTATAGGAAGAGGTTTTAGGAGGTATTAAAAGTGGAAGAAAAAGTTGTTAAAGAGACCTGTAAAGATGAAATTGATCTTTATGAGCTTTTACTTGTTTTAAAGAAAAGAGCTAAATTGATAGGAGCTGTTGTTTTTGCTTCGGTTGTAATTGCAACGATTGCAGTGTTTTTAATGCCCAATATATACCAGGCGAGGGCTACTGTTTGGGTAGATTCATTTTTAACACCTGCTTTGATACAGAGCTTGCAAACAGTTCAGTCTACCGAAGCAAGCAAAATGTCTATTATAATTCCTGCAAATTCAGCCAATATAAATAATTTGGCTATTTCTATTTTAAGTGGTTTAGACTTTAAAAGAAATATTGTGAAGGTTTTAGAAAACAAATTTGGCAATCTTGCAAATATCGGACTTGATAATTTAGATGATAAAAAAATAGAAAAATTAATCAAATCAAAGATTGACCCAAAGACTCAGTCTATTATAATTACGTCTGAACATAATGATAAAAAAGTGGCTCAAGCTATTGTTGCTGCTGCGGTGGAGGAGTTGGACAGGGAGTTAAAAAGAATTTCAGAAAACTATAAAACTACGCTTATAAAAAATCCAGATAAAAACAGGGAATATAACTTTTTTGTTTTAAATATAATTGAAAAGCCTACATATTTTGACCAGCCAGTAAAACCTAAAAGGA